>JBIOXX010000157.1:0-7815 GCA_044869875.1 bacterium
TCAGGAACCGCTGACGCTCGATCGGCGTGGGGCTCTGCGCAGCTCGGTGCAGGCCACCTTGGACGGGGTTCCGGTCCAGATCGAGTCGGTGGTTTTGAAGAAGGATTGGTGCCTTTTCGATTTCTACTTGGTTGGACCGCCGGAACGGGTGGCCGGGGCTTTGCCCGATTTCGAACATTTCTACCGCGGCTTCGTCTACGTCGGGGAGGAGAGCTGAGATGCAAGCGACTTTACCCATCCGCCGCGGTCCGATCGGGGTGGTCTTTTCCAAGACCGGTCTGGCCTTCCTGGAATTGATGGATTACCTCGGCGGTTTGAGCGTCCTCTCCTACAAGGTCTTTAAGACCGGGATCACCCGAGGTTTTCCCTTCAACGAGACCGTGAAGCAGTTCGACGAGGTGGGTATCAAGTCGGCCTCTCTGACCAACCTGATCGCCTTGTTCACCGGTTTGGTCTTGGCGGTGCAATTCATCGTCGGCTTGGAGCGCTTCGGTTTGCAACTTTATACCGGTCAGATCATCGGCATCGCCATCACCCGCGAGTTGGGACCGGTGCTCACTTCTCTCATGATCGCGGCCCGGGTCGGCTCGGGCATCGCGGCCGAAATCGGCTCGATGAACGTGACCGAACAGGTCTTGGCGATCGAAGCGATGGGCGCGAACCCGGTGCAAAAACTGGTCATTCCCCGGGTCATCGCCACGACGCTTTGTGCCCCGATCCTCACGGTGGTTGGCGACTTCATCGGCATCATCGGCGGGATGATTATCACCACCCTCCAGACCGGGATCGGTACTCGCTACTATCTCAACCAAATCACAACCACCGTTCAGATGATCGACTTCGGCAGCGGTATCGCCAAGACCTTCTTTTTCGGTTTCTTCATCGGAATCATCGCCTGCTACGAGGGCCTGAACACCCGGGGCGGGACCGAAGGCGTCGGACGCGCCACCACCTTAACGGTCGTTTACAGCTCGATCGGGATCTTCGTCTCGGACTTCTTCCTGACCAAGCTCTTTCTGCTCTTTTAAAATGGACCAAGCCTTTATCCAATTTGAGCATATCAAGAAGGCCTTCGACGAGAAGGTCATTTACAAGGACCTTACCTTGAGCATCCAAAAGGGCGAGACCATCACCATCATCGGCGGTTCGGGCACCGGCAAGAGCGTCATGCTCAAGCTCTTGCTCGGCTTGATGCGGCCCAACGACGGCCAGATCTTCTTCGACGGAGAGGACATCGTCCAAATGGATTCCGATGAGCTGAACCACGTTCGGAAGCGGGTCGGGATGCTCTTTCAGGGCGGGGCGCTTTTCGATTCGATGACGGTCTACGAGAACGTCGCCTATCCGCTTTATGAAAATTTCAAGGACTACGACGAGGATAAGATCGCCAAGATCGTCCAGGAGAAGCTCGACGTGGTCGACTTGGGCGATACGGCCCAGATGATGCCCTCGGATCTTTCGGGCGGCATGAAAAAGAGGATCGCCTTGGCTCGGGCTCTCGCCACCGACCCGGAGGTCATCCTTTACGATGAGCCCACGACGGGTCTCGATCCGACCAACACCAACCGGATCAATGAGCTCATCATCGACCTCCAGAAGCGATTCAAGGTGACCTCGCTGGTCGTGACCCACGACATGAACAGCGCTTTCAAGATCAGCGACCGTTTAGCTTTACTTTACGACAAGAAGATCGAGTGGGTCGGCACCAAGGAAGAGGTCGATCATTCGGACAACGAAATCGTCAAAAAATTCATCGAAGGACAGATCGGGGAATAGCCATGAAGAAAGTCAAAACCTCCCTACAAATCCGGGTCGGAATCTTCGTCTTCATCGGACTCCTCCTTGCGATGGTGGTTGTCTTCATGCTGGGCGACGGCTGGGCCATCTTCCAACGCCAATACACGATTTACAGCAGCTTCAAGGACATTAGCGGGCTGAAACTGGACGCCCCGGTCTATCTGGCCGGCATTCAGGTCGGAAAGGTCGACGACATCGAGTTTCCCCTGGACCTCAAGGACCAGCAAGTCACGGTTCGGATGAAGATCAAGCACGAATACCGCGACCGGATCCGCGAGAACAGCACTTCGCGGATCACCACCCAGGGTTTGCTTGGTGACAAGGCCATTTTCATTTCGATGGGCAGCCCGGAGTTTGCCGAGATGAAGGACGGAGATACCCTCAACGTCAAGGAAGGCCTTTCGCTCGAAGCCATCTCCGACCGCGGCACCGAGCTGCTCAATAACGTGACCAAGCTCTCTAAAAACGTCGATGGGCTGGTCGAGGACATTCGCACCAATGAAGGCATGATTCATGCCTTGATCTATGACACCGAAGGCAAGGAGATCGTCCGCGATCTGGCCAAGCTCACCCAATCGGCCCAGAGCGTGGTTCGGGAGGTCCAGAGCGGCCGCGGCAGCATCCACGCCCTCATCTACGACCCGGTGGACAAGGACATCGGCAAGGCCTTTTCCCAGACCGCCGAGAACCTCAAGGCGGTCTCCCGCGACTTCGCCGCGATCAGCGGCAAGATCGAAAAAGGCGAGGGCAGCGTTGGCGGGCTGATCAACGATCCCACTGTCTACTACGATCTGATGACCCTGCTCGGAAAAGCTAACCGGAATAAAATCCTTCGCACCGTCATCCGGGCAACCTTGGCGACAAACGAGAAGGACCTGATCGACAAATAAGGGCTCGGCTGCTCACCGATTAACCCATTGCTCGAAAATTGGGCCTTGCTTTTTCCAAAATCTTTTCCCCTCGGCTACACCCGAAAACTATTGCATTGCGCGGCTTCCCGCCTTTGCTATAATTTGCTCAGGGAATACGCTGCGTTGTGTCACCCCCTCAAGACGAGGACCTTTTAACTTTGAAAATCGCATAGCAATGGCAGGCTCAAGAGAGTCGAAGCCGATTTCCGCACGGAAAGAAAGAGAGGACGCATGACGACGTCTGGATCGACCTTGATGGCTGAACTTCGGGACCACCAAGATGTGCGGCTCTATCAAGATCTGAACTGGGAGGGGAGCTTCGAGGAGTATTTGGAAATCGTCCGCAAGGACCCCATGGTCTCTCGCTCGGCCTTCCAGCGCGTCTACGACATGATCGTGGCGCAGGGGACGGAGGAATATAAGGAATACAAGAAGAAGATCGTCCGTTATAAGTTCTTCGAAGACCCCTTCGAGAACGGCAAGGACGGAATCTTTGGGTTGGACCTCCACCTGATGAAACTGGTCCACCTCTTCAAGTCGGCCGCCAAGCGCTACGGCGCCGAAAAGCGCATCTTCCTGCTGCACGGTCCGGTTGGCTCCTCCAAGAGCACCATCGCTCGTCTCCTTAAAAAAGGCATCGAGAACTACAGCAAAACCCCTGAGGGCGCCCTCTACACCTTCAAGTGGGTTAAGCACCCTTCGGTCGATGCCAAGGAAGTCTTTGGCTCCTCCGAGGAGCTCCCTTGCCCGATGCACGAGGAGCCCTTACGGCTTCTTCCGCCGGAGCTGCGAAACAAGGTCACCGACGAGCTCAACAAGAAAATGGGCGAGGGTTTCAAGATCGTGGTCGAAGGCGATCTCTGCCCGAGCTGCCGCTACATCTTCAACGCTTTGAGCCACCACTATAAGGGCGATTGGGCCAAGGTCGTCGACAATCACATCCGGGTGAAGCGTTTGGTCTTGAGCGAGAAAGATCGCATCGGCATCGGCACCTTCCAGCCCAAAGACGAGAAGAACCAGGATTCAACCGAGCTGACCGGCGATATCAACTACCGCAAGATCGCCGAGTACGGCAGCGAGTCCGATCCCCGGGCCTTCAATTTCGACGGCGAGTTCAATATCGCCAATCGCGGCGTGATCGAGTTCATCGAGGTCCTCAAGCTTGACGTGGCCTTCCTCTACGATTTGCTCGGCGCTTCCCAAGAGCATCGGATCAAGCCCAAGAAGTTCGCCCAGACCGACATCGATGAGCTGATCCTCGGTCATACCAACGAGCCGGAGTACCGCAAGCTCCAGAACAACGAGTACATGGAGGCCCTGCGTGACCGGACGGTCAAGGTCGATATCCCCTACGTCACCCGACTGGGCGAGGAGATGAAGATCTACGAGAAGGATTTCAACGCCGAGAAGATCCAGGGCAAGCACATCGCGCCCCATACCATCGAGATGGCCAGCATGTGGGCGGTATTGACCCGGCTCGAAGAGCCGAAGAAGGCCAACCTGACCTTGCTCCAGAAGCTAAAACTCTATGATGGCAAGACTCTGAGCGGCTTCACCGAGGACAACGTCAAGGAACTGCGTAAGGAGTCGACTCGCGAGGGGCTCGACGGGATCAGCCCCCGCTACATCCAGGACAAAATCAGCAATGCCCTGGTCAAGGACGCCGAGGGCTGCGTCAATCCCTTCATGGTCTTGAACGAGCTCGAGAGCGGATTGCGCCATCATTCCTTGATTCGCGACGAGGATCTACGCAAGCGGATGATGGAGATGCTCTCGGTGGTGAAGGAAGAGTACGAGGACATCGTCAAGAACGAGGTCCAGCGGGCGATCTCCAGCGATGAAGAAGCGATCGGTCGTCTTTGCGGAAACTATATCGACAACGTCAAGGCCTACACCCAGAAAGAACGGGTCCGAAACAAATACACCGGTCAAGACGAAGAGCCCGACGAGCGGCTGATGCGCTCGATCGAAGAGAAGATCGATATCCCCGAGTCGCGGAAGGACGATTTTCGCCGCGAGATCATGAACTACATCGGCGCCTTGGCCGTCGAAGGCAAAAAGTTCGACTATAAGACCAACGAACGCCTCCACAAGGCCTTGGAGCTGAAGCTCTTCGAGGACCAGAAGGACTCGATCAAGCTGACCTCGCTGGTGACCAGCGTCATCGACAAGGACACCCAGGAAAAGATCGACGTGGTCAAGTCGCGGTTGATCCACAACCACGGCTATTGCGACATCTGCGCCACCGACGTCTTAAATTACGTCGCCAGCATCTTCGCCAGAGGAGACATCAAGGGCCAATAGGCCCAGGAAACCCATGGTTCTAAAGATCGAACAGGATTACAACCGTTTCAAGCAGATCGTTCGCGGCAAGATCAAGCGTGAGCTGCGCAAATTTATTACCAACGGCGAGCTGATCGGCAAGCAGGGCAAAGACCTCATCAGCATCCCGCTTCCCCAAATCGACATTCCCCATTTCACCTTCGGCAGCCGCCAAAAAGGCGGAGTCGGCCAAGGCCAAGGCGACGTCGGCGACCCGCTGGGGGCCGATCCCGACGAGGGCGGCGATCCCAAGGCCGGCAACACCCCCGGCGATCACATCCTCGAAGTCGACATCAGCCTCGACGAGCTGGCCGAGATCATGGGCGAGGAGCTGGAGCTTCCCCGGATCGAGCCCAAGGGCCAATCGAGCATCGTCAGCCAGCGCACCAAGTATTCCTCACTGCGGCGGAGCGGGCCCGATTCCTTGGTCCATCGCAAGCGGACTTACAAAGAGGCCCTCAAGCGCCAGATTCTGGCCGGGACCTATAAGTCGGACAAACCGGTGTTGCTGCCGATCCGCGAGGACCGGCGCTACCGATCCTGGAAGGAAGAGCGGAAGCCGGAGTTCAACGCGGTGGTGATCTACATGATGGACGTCAGCGGATCGATGGGCTCGGAGCAGAAGGAGATCGTGCGGATCGAGTCCTTCTGGATCGACAACTGGCTGCGCTCGCAGTACGACGGTCTCGAGACCCGCTACATCATCCACGACGCGGTGGCCCGGGAAGTCGATCAGGAGACGTTTTATCACACCCGGGAATCGGGCGGCACGATCATCTCTTCGGCCTACAAGCTCTGCCTCAAGCTGATCGAGGAGGAGTACGACCCGGCCCGGTGGAACGTCTACGCCTTCCACTTCAGCGACGGCGACAACTGGTCGAGCAACGATACCCAAGAGTGCCTGAAGCTGCTCAGCGACCAGATGCTGCCCAACCTCAATCTTTTCTGCTACGGCCAGGTTGAAAGCGAATACGGCAGCGGCCAGTTTCTCCGCGATTTGAACGAGCGCTACGAGAGCAAGGAAGAGAAGGTCGTCGCTTCCCGGATCGAGGGCAAGGAGAAGATTTTCGAATCGATCAAGACCTTTTTGGGAAAGGGGAAATAGCCGGATGACGACCGAGCTGGGGCCGGAACTGGAGGCGATCCGCCAAGAAATCGAAGGCTATGCCCAAGCCTACGGCTTGGATTATTTCCCGGTGATCTTCGAGGTCCTCGACTGGAACCAGATCAACATGGTCGCGGCCTACGGCGGCTTTCCCAACCGCTATCCCCACTGGCGCTTCGGGATGGAGTACGAACAGCTCTCCAAGTCCTACTCCTACGGCCTTTCCAAGATCTACGAGATGGTCATCAACAACAATCCGTCCTACGCTTATTTGCTCCACTCCAATTCCTTGGTCGACCAAAAGCTGGTGATGGCCCACGTCTATGGCCACTCCGACTTCTTCAAGCAGAACGTCTACTTCTCCCATACCAACCGGAAGATGATGGACGAGATGGCCAACCACAAGACCCGGATCAAGAAGTTCATCGACAAGCATGGCATGGAAGACGTCGAGAACTTCATCGACATCTGCCTGAGCCTCGAGAACTTGATCGATACTCATGGGCCGGCCATTCGGCGGCGTCGTGAGGAGACTGGGGGGCTCGCCGAGGATGCCGATCCCAGTACCGAAGTGCACCGGCTCAAAAGCAAAGACTACATGGACAAATACATCAATCCCAAGGATTTCCTGGAAGAGCAGGGGCGGAAGGCCGACGAAGAGCGGCGCCAGAAGAAGAATTTTCCGGAGCATCCCGAGCAAGACGTGCTGCTCTTCCTGGTCGAGCACGCCCCGATGGAGCGCTGGCAACGCGACATCTTGGAGATTATCCGCGAGGAAGCTTATTATTTCGTTCCCCAGATGCAGACTAAGATCATGAACGAGGGCTGGGCCTCTTACTGGCATTCGACCATCATGACCCAGAAGGCCTTGAACGCCGACGAATTCATCGACTATGCCGATCACCATTCCGGAACCCTGGCCTCCCGGCCGGGCAATCTCAACCCCTACAAGATCGGCATCGAGCTCTACCGCGACATCGAAGACCGCTGGAACAAGGGCAAGTTTGGCAAAGAGTACGAGGCCTGCGACGACATGGTCGAGAAGAAGCGTTGGAACCGCAATCTCGGCTTAGGGAGACAGAAGATCTTCGAGGTCCGCAAGATCTACTCCGACCTCAACTTCATCGATACCTTCCTGACCGAGGATTTCTGCCGCGAGCACCGGCTCTTCACCTTTGCCTTCAACAATTCGAAGCAGAATTACGAGATCGCCAGCCGCGAGTTCAAGCAGATCAAGGAGAAGTTGCTCTCGGCCCTGACCAACCGCGGCCAGCCTTTCATTCGGGTCACCAACGCCAACTACCAGAACCGCGGCGAGCTTTACCTGGTGCACCAGCACGACGGCGTCGACCTCCGCCACGACTACGCCGAGGAAACGCTAAAAAACCTCCACAATATCTGGAAACTGCCGGTGGCCTTGGAAACCAAGGTCGACGGCAACGATAAGATCCACTACTACGATGGGAAGACTTATCAGGAATTGAGCAAGGGCGCTGAAGTTTAGCGGGTCAGCTTATCCAGGGCTTCTTGGTATTTCTCGGCGGTCTTGCGGACGATGTCCTCGGGAAGCGAGGGCGGGTTGGACTTCTTGTCCCAATGAATCGACGTGAGATAATCCCGGACAAATTGCTTGTCATAGCTCGGCGGGTTGGAGCCGGTCTTGTATTGGTCGGCCGGCCA
>JBIOXX010000158.1:0-5574 GCA_044869875.1 bacterium
ACTCTTCCATGTATCCGGCCCCACCGTGGGCCTGGAGGCAGTCGTAGGCCACCCGCTGGGCGAGATCGCCGGCAAAGAGCTTGGCCATCGAGACCTCCTTGCTGCATTCGACGCCGGCTTGAAAGAGAGCGACGGCGTGATAATTCAACCGCTTGGCGGCCTCGATCTGAGTGGCCAGCTCGGCGAACTTGTGCTGCCAGACTTGGAAGTCAATGACTCGCTTGCCGAAGACCTGGCGCTCTTGGCAGTAGCGGACGGTCTCGTTCAAGACGAGCTCGGAACCGGCCGCGCAGGTGATGGCCGCAACCAGCCGTTCGCCCTGAAAGTTCTTCATAATATAAAGGAAGCCCTGATTCTCCTCGCCGATCAGATAGCGCCGGGGAATTCGGCAATTCTCGAAGAAGAGCAGCGCCGTATCCGAGGAGTGGTTGCCCATCTTCTCGAGCTTCTTCCCCACCGCGAAACCCTTGGTATCGGTCGGAAAGCTGACCAGACTGATCCCCTTGAAGCCGGGACCGCCGGTCCGCACCGCCAAAGTGATGAAATCGGCGCGACCGCCGTTGGTAATATAAGTCTTGGCTCCATTGATCACGTAATCGTCGCCCTGAGTTTCGGCCTTGGTGGTGATGCTGGCGACGTCGGATCCGCAGCCCGGCTCGGTGATGCCGAGTGCGGCGATCTTTTCGCCCTGGATCGCCGGGATCAGGAACTCCTTCTTCTGCTCCTCGGTGCCGAGGATGGCCAGGATCGGCGTCGCGATGTCGGCTTGGACCATCAAGTCCATGGCTAAGCCCGCCATCTTGCAGCGGATGATCTCCTCACAGAAGACGACCTTGAACCAATAATCGCCGGCGCTGCCGCCGTATTCTTCGGGAAAGCAGACGCCGAGCAAGCCCAGCTCACCGGCCCGCTTGAAGACCTCGCGGGGAAAGCCGCGGGCGTTCTCCCACTCTTCTTTGTGGGGCAACAGCTCCTTCTCGGCGAAGTCGCGGACGGTCTTGCGGAAGAGCTCATGCTCGGGGCTGAAGGGATTGTGGGTCATGGCGCCGAATATACGGGAGAAGGCAGAGCCGGGGCAAGGGGAGCTTCGGCAAAAGAAAAAGAGGAATCCACCATAGGGCTCGGGGTCTTGGCGGATTCCCCTTGGCTTAAAGAAACGATGGCCGCCGGGTATTTAGGGCGCGAACAAGCGCCGCGTCGTGTCGTGCATGTAGCGCAGCCGGGTGTCGATCCCGGCATCAGGCTCGAAGTAATAGCCGTTAGTGTGGCAGGTCAGGCACTCCGGTCCCACTTCGTTGAGGCCTTCGAAGCCGTGAGCGGCGTTGGGCAAAGCCGCCGGTCCGACGTGGCAACTCGCGCAGTTGTTGTTCATACCCGCCACGTGGAAAGGCAGGAATTCGGTCACTTGGTCGGTCCCGACCTGGACGCGGAGCGAGGCGGCCTTCTGCAAGGGCTCGCCCTCCCACTCCCGGCGAGCCTTAATTCCCACGACATAGGTCCCCTCCTCCGCGTCGGTCGGGACTGTGAAGGTGAAGATGTCGGAAACCGGTGCATCGCAGGCCGGCGAAGTCGGATCGAGCAAGCAGCCGAAGGTGATCGGCGTCGGCGGCACGATCTGGACGAAGCCGTTCCAACCGTCATTGGGCCGGTCGGCGCTCTGGATCTGGGGCGCGAAAAGCACGAAAGGCGTGATCGGCGTCGAGCCGACCGTCGTCATCTTATGCAAGGGCCCGCCGAAGAAGGTCTCCATGTCGGCCTGCTGATCCTTGTGGGCCCAGTAAAGCATGGGGAAGTCGGCGAAGGTCAGGTAACGAAGCCCCTTCGAGGCTGCCTGGCGGTTGATCATCTGGCGGTAGGTTGGCAAGGAGCCGGCCGGAAAGAGCGGATTGCCGTCGCCGTCGACGAAAGTCGCATGGATATTGATTGCTTCGCCCGGAAGGTAATAACCCCGAGCCGGCGGTGCGACCTCGGCCAACTCCACGCCAAAGCCGTAACCGGTGTCGGCGGGAGCGGCATGATCCACCTTCACCTTCCAAACCTTGCCCGGGTACTCGGACCAACGGATTTTCAGCTTTTTGACCTGGGAGGAGATCTTGAAATCGTTCTCCGGATGCAAGGCGGTCCGAAGCTGAACGAAGGCTTGGGCGAAGTGCAAGGCTTCGGGATTGTCGCAGACGCCTTGGGCCGCGCAGCCGGTGCTCACCACCCGGGCGACGAAGCGCCGTTCGAAGGCATCGTCGTCGTGGCGCCAGACATCGTCGCGGCCGGCCTCGATCTCCAAGTCCGACAATTTGGTGCCGTTGCCGTCATAGGCGGCGATCTCGAATTCGCTGTTGGTCCGCATCCACCGGGCGTCGCGGTAAAAGATCTGATGCTGGTAAGTGAACCCGTTGGCCTCGACCCGCCAATCCTCGCCGACTTCCTGAACGCCGTTCCAGTTGAGACCCGCGAAGTCGCCGGTTTCGATCACCGGGTCCAAGCCCTGCTCCAAAGTCGTCGGGACCGAAGAGACGATGTAAAGTTCCTGCAAATAGCGCCGCTCGCCGTCGACGACGCTTAGGTTGGTGGGACGCGCCGGATTGGGCAAAGGATCCAGGTCGGGATTCCAGGCTCCATTAAAGAAATAGAGGCCCAATCCGACGCCCACTTCCTCGTGCTGGTCCTGAGGACCGCCACTCGTCTTAACCTCAATAGGAGCAATAGGAGCGGCCGGAGCTCCATTCTCCACCGCCGCGCTGCAACCCAGTAAAAAAAGACCAATACCCGGTATGAGCTTTTTTAGAGTTTTCATCGCGCTTCCCCCGCTAGAAAAAAGATTTAATTTTCCCGAACGCTGAAATTATCGACAGCGCGGAAAAATTCGACAAGTCGGGAAGATCCCTAAGGATGTGCTTTCGAGTCCCCTTAAAGCATCGAAAATATGGGTTGAATAGGGATGAGTCGGCGCGCCCGGCTAGACCCTATCGGGAGATTCCCGACAGCTGGGACTGCCATTGGGCGGCGAAGCGCAACAGCTCATTGGCGTTGCGCAGTTGGAGCTTTTTCTTGATTCGGGCACAGTGGGTTTCGATGGTCTTGGCGCTCAGGGCTAAGTCGGCGGCGGCTTGGCGAATGCTGACGCCTTCACCGATCAGCTTAAGCACCTGAAGCTCACGGTCGCTGAGCTTGGCGACGAAATCGCCACTCCTGCCGCCGTCGCCCTTCACGATCTTGAAGCTCAGTTTTTCGACCAAGTTCTTGCTGACGTAAACACCGCCCTCGAGCAGGGCATGAATGGCTTGAAGGATCTCGTTAGTGGCCTCTTCCTTCACAACGTAGCCGTCGGCTCCGGCTTGTAAGGCGCGCTCGGCGAACAGCGCTTCGTTTTGGATGGAAAGGACCAGGATGGGCAGGTCGGAAAAGCGGCCGCGGATTTTTCGGATCAGCTCCACCGCGATCGTCCCGCGCAGAAACAGGTCGACCAGGACCAAGTTCGGCCGAGTTTTCTCGAGCAAGGGAATCACCTCTTTGGCGTCGCCGGCCTGCCCGCAAACGCGGAGATCCTCGGTGTCGCCCAACAGTTGGACGATCCCGTGTCGAACGATGGGGTGGTCGTCGACCACCACGATCTTGGCCTTTTTCACCATTCGCATTTTAATACGGTTCCTCCGTCTCCGTTCCGTTTAATCTCGATCTGGCCCTCGATCATGTGGGCCCGATACTCCATGATTTGCAGCCCCAAGCCCTCGGAGGGGTGAAAAGGCTCGGGGATTCCGCTCCCGTCGTCCCGAACCTCGAGCCGGCTCCGGCCCTTGGCTCCATTCTTGATCGAAACCTCGATGTGCTCGGCTCGGCCGTGACGGATACTGTTGGTCACCGCCTCTTGGATGATCCGGTAGAGGTGCACCGCCTTCTCGGGTTCGAGGCTCAGCTGGTCGGGAGCGATCTTGAGCTTGAGCGAAACTTTGAAAGAATTTCGGACTTTTTCAGCCAACTCTCGAAGCACCGCCAGGAAATCTTTTTTACTCAAGGCCATCGGAAAGAGCGATTGGGAGACCTTTCGAGTCTTGGCGATCACTTTGTTGATTTCGGCGGTCACCTCGTGGGCCACCAAAGCCTCGGGCAAGCCCCGCTTCTTCAGCTTCCTTTCCAGCAGCATGCCCTTCAAGGCAACTCCCAAGAGATGCTGGGACATTTCATCATGAAGGTCGCGGCCGATCCGAAACTTCTCCCGGTCGCTGATCTGTAAAATTTCCCTCTCAAGCCGTTTTTGGTGCTCCTTTAGCTCCTCTTCCTGCTGTTTTTGCTGGGTGATGTCCATCACCGAACCGATGTAGCCAAGGAACTCGCCTTTAGCATCGAAGCGCGGCACGCTGAGGTCCAAGACCCAGATATAGTCGTTCCGGCCCTTGCCCTTGGTCCGGTATTCCTGGCGAAAATTCTGGAAATTGCGGGCGGCGAATTCTTGATTGCGGCGGATGCGGTCGCGGTCCTCGGGATGGATGGTTTCGAGCCAATTCAGGCCCTGGATCATTTCGAGAGAGAAACCGAAATAATCGAGCAAAGCCTCGTTGCCGTAGACGCACTGATGCTTTTCGTTGGTCATCCAGATCATGATCTGGGGGGCGTCGAGCCAAGCCGTGAGTCCCGGATCGGCGACGCGGTGAGAGAATTCGTCTTTGGTTTTTGGCGAAGCCATGAAACCCCATTAACCGAGCCGAGGGATTAATAGCAGCTCGAGATCCCATTGTATAGATAGGGATAGGAGGACGAAATACGTTTAGGGGTTTTAGGGATGCTTGGTCGGGAAGCGGGCGATGAGCCGCATGAAGATCTCGTCCAAGGGAACTTCTTCCTGATCCTGGCTCATCATGTCGCGAAGGATGACGACGCCGCGCTTCCGCTCCTCCTCACCGAAGATGACAACCCAGTCGGCATTCCAGCGGTCGGCCCGCCGCATCTTCGATTTGAGCGAGGAGCCGCCGAAGTCCATCTCGACGACCGCGCCGGTCTCGCGGAGCGCTTTTAAGGAAGGAAATAAGATTTTTTCCGACTCTGGATCGGTGGCCAGCAAATAGATCCGCGGCGGCTCGCCGCCGAGCGCGGCGTTGGGCGGCAAGATCGCCACCAGCCGCTCCATGCCGAGGGCGAAGCCGATGGCCGAAACCTTGGGCCCGCCCAACTCTTCGACCAAGCCGTTGTAGCGGCCGCCGCCGGCCACCGAGTTCTGGGCGCCGAGGTCGGCGCTGAGGAATTCGAAGACCGTCTTCTCGTAATAATCGAGTCCCCGAACCAAGCGGGGATTGACTAGGAAGGGCACGCCGAGGGCTCGCAAACCGGCTTGGACGGTGGCGAAATGCTCGGCCGCTTCCGGCGAGTAAAATTCGGCGATCGCCGGAGCCTTGGAGGTCGCTTCGATGCAGCCGGGCTTCTTGCAATCGAGGGCCCGCAGCGGATTGCGGACGATCCGGCGCTGGCATTCCTCGCAGAGGGTTTCCTTGATGCCGTCCAAGAATTTCGCCAAAGCCTGGCGGTAATTCTCCCGGTCCTCGGGCGTGCCCAGCGAATTCAGGCTGAGCTGGAGCGAAGAAAGCC
>JBIOXX010000159.1:0-2883 GCA_044869875.1 bacterium
TTCTGAACAATCCCCTTTTTACGCAGCGCGTTCTGGATTACAATCTGCCTAGTTTTTAAGCGATGCCTCGCACTTCCGGGTAAAGGAAGACCTGTGGGGGAAAAGTGAGAGGGCGATACACTAACGGTTTGCTTTATGGAGCAAGCCTTCTTCTACTCTTCGCATGCGCCGGTGGTCCCAGTGGGCCGGGTGGTGGAACCGATCCTGGAGTTAATGGCACCGGCAATACTTCCACCGGTCCCGACGGCGTCGGGCCCCTTGGTTCGGCGCCAGGCTCGGTCAATCCCGGAACTCGACCGACCCCCGGTTTCACCGAAGTCGAGATGAATCCCGCGACCAGCACCAGCATGCCGGCGCCGGCGGCCTTCCTGAAAAGCCTTCAGCTGAATTTAACTCCCTTGATCGAGATCACCGAGGTCCGGATGTTCGTCCGCGATCTCAACCTCGATGACGCGGTCAGCGCCGGCGTCGAATATCCCGGAAAATTCCTATTCCGCCTGCTCGACGGGAACGTGATCGTCGATGAATCCTTGCCGCCCCTGGGTTTGGCCGACGTTCCGGAGGGGACTTACGAAAAGCTCGATCTCTCCTTCGAGGTCATGGAGGCCAACGAAATTCCGCCCGGCGCCGAGGACGATCCGCTGGTCACCGGGCCGCTGGTGGGCCATTCGATCGTCGTCGAAGGCAATTTGGCGGTGACGCCGCTGTTGACCGGACTTCTTTCGATCGTTCATTTTCGCTTCGTCAGCGACGAAATCGCCCACATCGAGGTCAACAGCCCGCAGGGCTTCGATTTCGGTCCCGACCTGAACCATCTTTTCCTGGCTTTCAAGATCAAGACTTGGATCGAGTTGACCCTTTCCGGCATTGTCGAAACCCTCGTCAATAATTTGAGCCTTCCCCAGTTGCTGCAATTATTGAGCGGCCTTCTCATCATCGATGCGAATACCGGTTCCTTGCAGGGAGTGGGTCTCGAGCTCGAGACCAATATTAACGCCTCGCTCCGGGTGGCCCCCAGCGACGACGCGCTTTTCCAGGAAGGCGACGTCCAGGAAGATTCCTTCTCGATCTGCCTCGCCAACTGCCCTTAAGTCCCTGTTCCTTCTCCGTGAGAATTTTCCCCTTGGAAAATGCCGGCTTCTCGATCATCCTCGGGCCGATTTTTGTTTTGGCCCTGGGAAGGAGATCCTATGCCGGACGCGCTCAAGGTCCTCATCATCGAGGATGAAGCCGACATTCAGCAGCTCCTTAGCTACCATTTTCAGCAAGGTGGCTGGCGGGTCGACGCCTGTGGCAGCGGCTCCGAAGGTCTGAAGAAGGCCAAGGAAAAAAAGCCCGACCTCATCGTTCTCGATCTGATGCTGCCGGGGATGGACGGCTTCGAGGTTTGCCGGACTCTGAAGAACGACGCCGACACCAAGGCCATTCCGGTCATCATGCTCACCGCCAAGGGTGAAGAGATCGACAAGGTCGTGGGTTTCGAGCTCGGCGCCGACGACTACATGACCAAGCCCTTCAGTCCCCGCGAGCTTTTGCTCCGCTCCAAGGCGGTGCTTCGCCGCGGGCCCAAGGACGAGGGTGTGGAAGGTTCGGACAAGCAGATCAAGTTCGGCGATCTGGTGGTCGACTTGGCTCGGCACCGGGTGACGATCGCCGACAAGGAAGTCGAGCTGACCGCCATCGAATTCAAGCTGCTCAAGTATTTGCTGGAGACCAAGGGCCGAGTCCAAACCCGCGACACCCTGCTCGACAAGGTCTGGGGCTACGACGCCTTCGTCACTACCCGGACCGTCGACACCCACGTCAAGCGGCTCCGCGAGAAGCTGGGAAAATTCGAGAACTATGTCGAAACCGTCCGCGGAATTGGTTATCGTTTCCGCGAGAAGCCATGACCCATATCACCGGAAAAATCTTCCTGGCCTATCTCTTCTTCGTTTTGCTTGCGACCTCGGCCGCCAACCTTTTGCTGGTGCGTTTTCTAGAGAGCTTGCTCCTGACCAATGCTCGCCAAAACCTTCAAGAGAAATGGGTCGATTCCTATCCGGCGCTGCAAGGCCTTCAGCTTTCGGCCGACCGCTCCGAGGCCCTCCACAAGAAGTTGGCTGGCTTAGCCAAAAACGGCCCCTATCAACTCTCGCTCTACGCCTTGGATGGCAAGCCGGTCGCCGATTCGGCGGCTCAGCTCCCGGCCCTGCAGGCGGCTGCGGTTCCGCCCGACGTCGAGCAGGCCCTGGGCAACGGCCAAGCTTTCGCCTTGAACGGTCCCGACGCTGCGCCGCCCTCACGGCTGGCCTTGGCCAAGCTGACCGAAGACGCGGTGTTTCGGGTCAGCGTCTCGATCGAAAGCGTTTACCGACTCCTCGGCCGGATCCGCTTTTTCATCTGGACCGCCACCGCGGTTCTGCTGGTCTTGAGCTGGCTGTTTTATTTCACCTTGGTGCGGCGAACCGACGAGGCCTTCCTCCGCTTCAAAAAAATGGTGAAGGGCTTCGAGCAAGGCAATTACAACCAGCGCTTTCCGGTGGTCCGCGACGACGGGGTCGGCGAGATCGGCCAGTCGATGAACTCGCTGGCCCGCGAGCTGGAGCGGAAGATCCGAGCTTTGGCCGAGGAGCGCAACCGCTTCAAAACCATCCTCGACGCCATGCAGGAAGGCGTCATCGTCCTCGATGCCGAGGGAAATATCTCGCTTTTCAATCCGGCGATGCGCCAGCTCTTCGGTCTCAAGGACGAAGATCTGGGCCGGCCGCCGATCGAAGTGATCCGCAACGCCGACCTCCAATCGATCGTCGAGGAATCGTTGAAGGGAAATCCGGTCGCCAAGAAAGAGATCCGGATTTATCGCGATGGTTGGGAGCGCTATCTGCTGGTCCAGGCCACCGG
>JBIOXX010000160.1:0-4508 GCA_044869875.1 bacterium
ATGAAGGCGTCGTCGCTGTCGGGGCTATGGGCAACGGTGATGGGGGTTTTGGGCATGAAGGACCTTAGAACTCCATGCGCGGGGATTGTCAAGAGGGCCGAAACGGCGCTTTCTCAGGTGGTCTTCCAGAGCCACTCTTTCTCCAAACGGGAGAAGGCCTCCTGGAAGACCGCCTCGCGGCGCTCGTCTTCCAGCTCAACCGAGGCGAATTTGCGGAGATGTTTTTCGATGTCGCCGATGAAATCCCGCAGATCGGCGGCGACTTGGCGAACCAGGAGCTCCTTGAGCTTGTCCTGCCACGAACCGTAATTGTTCTTGTCGCGGCGATCGAGCAAGCCTTGGAGCAAGCCCTCGCGAACCTCCAGCACGTAGGATTCGAAGGAAGGAAAAAAAGCCAAGAAAAGCGACTCGGCCAAATCGACCATGACGGCGTCGCGGTGGAGGCCCAAAATCTGCATCGGCTCGCAGAGCACGCAGAGCTCCTTGCGGTGCTTTTTGCCGAAATCCTCCATCAAGAGGTCGAGGGTATGGCACCAGGGATCGTGATCAACCTCGCCGGCCCTTCCCTTCAGGGTCCCATGGGCGCGGATTGGAATGATTTTGGCACTGCCGCTCATTTAACGTCCGGTGAAATTGGGTTTGTTCTTCTTGCTAACAAACGCGTTCAAACCTTCGCGGAAATCGGCGCTGCTCGCCACCTCGACGATCGACTGGCGCTCTTCCTCCAATTGTTCCTCCAGTGAATGGCTAAGCGCGGTGTCGATGAGCCGCTTGGCCCGGCCTAAGGCCAGGGTCGGCCCGGTCGCGAAGTAAAGCGCCAAGCTCTTGGCCTCCTCCATCAGCTTGTCGGCCGGCACCACGCCGCTGATCACGCCCAGCTCCAAGGCCTTGCGGGCGCCGATCGATTTGCCGGTCATCACCAGCTCGGCGCATTTCTGGGGTCCGACCAGCCGAGTCAGAAAATAAGTCAGGCCGCCGTCCGGAGTGAGACCCATGTTGATCGTCGAGCTGGAAAAAACCGCGCCCTCCGATGCCAAGATGAAGTCGCAGGCCAGGGCAAAGCTGAAGCCGGTGCCGTTGGCCGGTCCGTTGACCGCGGCGATCACCGGCTTGGGCAGGCGCCGTATCTCGGCGATGATTTGGTGGAGATAGCCGCTCACTTTTCGAAAGAGCAGCGGCGCCGTCTCGGCGTGCTCCCGCATCAGCATCGGATCGAAGCCGATGGAAAAATCGTTGCCGGCCCCGCTCAAGACCACCGACCGAACCGCCGGCGAGGCCAGCTCATGCAGCGCGTCGAGCAGCTCCAGCCCCATTTCCTCGGTGAATCCATTGTGGAATTCGGGTCGGTTGAATTTGAGCACCGCGAACTGGCGGTCGACTTCGAGCAGCAGGGTCTTAAAGGTTTTGGTTTTCATAAAATTGGGTTAACCTGCCACTAAGGTTAGCATCGGAGGAAAGGTGTCGGAAGGACTTTATTTAAGACAAATGGAAGTGGGCCCGATGGAGAATTTTGTCTACCTGATCGGGGACCCCCAAAGCCGCCAAGCCCTGGTCGTCGATCCGGCCTGGCAGGTCGACACCATCCTCCGCCAGGCCCAGGCCGACGGCATGGAGGTCGTCGGGGCCTTGGTCAGCCACCATCACCACGATCACACCAACGGCTTGGAGGAATTGCTCGAAGCCAAGGAAGTGCCGGTCTACGTTCACAAGGCCGACGCCGAATTCGTCGATCTTCCGGCCAGCTCGCTGGTCAAAACCGACCATGGCCAGGAAATCGCGGTCGGTGGCCTAAGGGTCAAAACGCTCCACACTCCCGGCCACACTCCGGGCAGCCAATGTTTCCACGTCCGGAATCACCTGGTCAGCGGCGACACCCTCTTCATCCACGGCTGCGGCCGCTGCGATCTTCCGGGCGGCGATCCCGAGCAGATGTACTACAGCCTGACCCAAAAATTGATGCGGATGGACGACGACACGATCTTGCTGCCGGGCCACAACTATGCCGAAAAGCCGCAGTCGACGCTGGGCGAGGAAAAAACCTCCAATCCCTACCTCAAGACGGCTTCGGCCTCGCTGAAGGATTTTTTGATGCTGCGGATGCGGCGGCGAATGTGATCAGTGGCCTTCCAGATGCTGCCGGACGTAATCGTAATAATCGAAAGGGGTGTCCTTCTCACTGCGAGCCACCTCGCTTAAAGGCACCGAGTGCAGCTTCAAGACCGATCCGTCCTCGATGAAGGCCGTCCCCGCCATCTGCCCAAAACGACCGCTCGCGATGAGTTTTAAAGCCCCCACCGATAAATGCTCGGCCAAGACCTTGTCGGCGTAGCTGGTATCGGCGCCGCGCAAAAGATAGCCGAGGCTCTCGGAACGAGTCTGGGTCTCGATCCGCCGTTCGGCCATGATGCATCGAACCCAATGGGCGACGTCGCCCGGCTCATTGATAAGTCGGCCGTGGCCGTCGGTTCCGCGCGGCGGCTCGATCAAGCTGGGACCGCGGCTCTGGAACTTGACCCCTTCCGAGATCAGAATCACCCCGTGCTGGCGCTCCGGCCGCCGGCTCTCGATGATCCGTCTCAAATCGTCAATCGGCCGCGGCACTTCGGTGAAAGCGGCATCGGCGATCCGAGAACGGTCGGCGATGGCCAAGGTCAGCAGGCCGTAGCGCTGCCCCATCACCTCGACCAAGAACCAACGCCGCGAAGCATGGGCGGTGGTGAGATAGTTGTGAACCAAGCTCACGCCCTTGGCGACGGCCGAAGGAAAGCCGAGCGAATGCTCGCTGCCCCAAACGTCGCCGTCGATGCTCTGGGGAATTCCAACCAAGGGAATGCCGACCTTGTGGAGCTCGGCTGCCGCCCGCATCGAACCGTTGCCGCCGAGCACGACCAAGGCGTCGATGCCATGCTCCCGTAGCGTCCGCTTCACCTGAGTCGCGTTCGTATCGTCATGGAGGGGGTTGGTCCGGCTGCTGCGCAGGATGGTTCCACCGAGCATCGAAATGTCATTTTCCCCGCCGCCGTAGATGTTCTCCAAGGGAACCGGAACATTCTCGCCGTAAAGCAAGCGCAGGGCTCCGGCGATGGCGGCGTGGCCGTGAACGTCGGTGATTTTCAGCTCCCGAATCCGGCCCTGGGGCTCGAGCAGGCCGCGATAGCCGTCGACGATGCCGAAGACCTTCCAGCCATAGATTTGAGTGGCACCGCGAACCAAGGCTTCGATGGCCGCGTTCTCGGCCGGACCGTCGCCGCCGCTGGTCAGAATGCCGATGCTACCCAGGCTTTTTCGAATTCGTCCCTGCGGCGCCTGAAAAGTCTCGCCCGACTTACCCAAGTCCGGCTCGATGAGCTGGGATAGGCGACGGCCGATGAGCGTTTCCGAACCGTTGGCCCGGTGGTTTCCATTCATCGCGAAAACCAGACTCAATCGAAGATCCAATGCGGGCTTAGTTCGAGAAGCTGAGCTCGGTCGCGAGACCGTCGCGCCCGCCATGGCAAAGGCCGGTTCCCAAGCGAAAGGGTGGCTCGCTTCGGTCAAAGGACGGGAACGAAGCTCCGCTTCCTGCAGTGCCGAGGCATAGCCTTCGCCTAGTAAACTTCGGCTGAGCCGGCCGGCGACGGCGAATTGGGCCAGCGTGGCGAGCGAATCGGCGAAATTGGCCGAAGCGCCATACGAAGGCCGCCAGCCTAATTCCTCTTCAGCCCGATGAACCAACATCAAGCCGCCGAGCATGGCGCTTTGCGAATAAAGCCCGTGGAGAAAAGCCTGGTTGCTGGTCGCGGCCCGGGGCCGCAGCGAAGAGACCAATCCGCCGCTCATTTTCAATACCCCTAGGGAGAGATAAGCCGAAGCGAGCTCTCGACCCAAGGCATCGGGACTCCAATCGAGCGGACGACCGAGCATGCTGTGGCCGACGCGAGTGGCCGCGGTGAAAATCGGCCCTTCCGCCGCCAGTCCGATTCCGCCGGCCAAGAGCCGAGCACCCATTCCGCGAGTCAGGAGATTGGCCGAAGATGAGGCCGTCAAGCGGGCCAAAGCGCCGAGTCGAACGACTTGAAAGACGCCGGAAGCGAGGCCCATGCCCAAAAGGACCGCCGGATCGCTGGCCTGATCGAAAAGAATCCCCAGACCGCGCTCGACTCGAGCCCCGAAAGCTCCGCCGCCGTTGAGCACTTCGAGGCGTTCGGCCGCCCGCCGAGCCACGCCGGCCGACATTGCGGCGCCCCCGGTCAAATCGCGATAGAGCGAAAGTGCAGCTTCGGTTTCGGCGGACCCGCCCCGCCTTTCCAAACGTCCGGCCAGATGAAGAAAACCCTCGGCTCTTAACTCCGGATCGGCTTCTCTGAGAAGTGACCGCCATTCGGCGGCTGGAGCGGCCCTCAAACCAGTGGGTGGTGGGCCGTCGAGCGACAACGCTGATGCTGCCATGAATCCCCCGAACCTCTTAACCTAGAAACAATAGCGATAAGCCCTTTTCATCAAGTCGGAAGGGCCTTTGTCAACGGAAT
>JBIOXX010000161.1:0-9409 GCA_044869875.1 bacterium
AGCCGGCCGTCGGAGAAGGGCATCAGCTTCTTCAAGATTTCGGTGATTTTGTCGTGGACCTTCTGGAAGCCCTCGGCCGGCTGGTCGAGCTGATCGGCCGCCAGCAGATAACTCACCGTCAGGTAGGCCAAGCCCTGGGGATCGTCTTGGGCCGGTTGGTAAATGTTAAGGTGCAAAAAGTTGGGCCCGGTCAGCTCGGCCTCGGGATCGCCGATGAAGAGCAGGTTCTCGCGCATGCCCATCGGGATCACTTTGGGGTCGAGTTGGTACTGGATGCTGAAGTGGTAGAAGTGAGGCTTGATGCCGTCGATCCGGTTGAGCAGTCGGCGGGTCCAGAAGTTCCGCGGCAGGTAATTTTTCAATCCCCGAATCTCGTCGTTCCACAGCAGATAGCGGCAGCCGATCATTCCCTCGAAACCGCCGAGCTGGACGCCCTTGGCCTTGCGCTTTTCGAAAGAAACTCGCTCGATGGTGGCCTCGTTCTTGATCCGGCCGCCGAAGGACTCGATCTTGTCGAGGAAGAGTTTCTTTAGATGGCCGATGCCGCCCTTCACTTCGAAAAGCACGCAGTTCTCGTTACTGAGAGCTTTGGCGATTTGATAGGTGAAGGGATTCTCCGAATGGGTGTGGGAGAGCATCTTGAGCTGGCCTTCGAGGAAGGCTCGGACTTCGCCGTCGGCGCCGAGCCGCTCGACGTAATCCGACACTCGCTGGCTCAGGCCGGTCTGTTGGACGAACTTCTTGAACTTCCAGCGCTTGCGCAGGCCCTGGGGCAGGATCAATTCCTGCAAAGCCTCGGCGTCCAAGGTGGCGTCGAAGTGGTCCATCGCCTCGTAGAAGGCCTTGATGCTTTCGAAGTCCTGGGGAAACTCCCGCTTCAGCTCGCGGAAGAGCCGTTCCCGGTCGCGGAAGACGTCGATCCGATGTTTCGGCATCACCGTCTGGTAGGGAATCTCGAGCCGGGAGACGATGTTGAGCTCATGGTCGGTGATCGAGAGCCGGCCGAGGATGCTCTTGAAGAGACGGCTCTCGAGATGGGTGATGAGGTTGGGCTGGATGTTCTTCTTCTCGAGCGAGACGTCGCGGTCGAGGTTGAGCACCGTGACCGCCAGGCCGCGTTTGGCCAGGAAGGCGCCGGTGATGAGCCCCGCCAAGTCAGTTCCGATGATCAGGATGTCGCTGTACTGTTCCGCCATGTCCCCTTCTCTAGAAATGCCAGGCTAGATTGCCCACCAAACCGAGGTCGATGAGAGCCGCCGAATTGTTTCCGCCCTGGATCAGGGCGATGGGCCTAAACTTAATCGCGAAGCCCAGCGAGAGCCGGCTGATCACGTAGAAATCGACTCCCGCGCCGAGGTTGCCGCCGACACCGACGCCGCCGCTGTTGTCGTCGATGTCGCCTTCGGTCAGGACGTAGATCCCGAGGCCGGCGAAAACGTAAGGCTCGACCGTGGCCTCTTGGGAGCGCGGGTAAAACTTGAGCTCGACGGTCGGCACGCCGAGGAGGAGCATGCCGTTGTCGCCGCTGGAGATCCCGCCGCCGTCATGGAAGGAAACGAAGAGGTCGGCTTCGATGCTCCAGCGCTGGTTGAAGCGGTAGTCGACGGCGATGCCGCCGCCGGGTCCGACCTTGAGGTCGGGATCGCTGTCGGTGAGGAAGAAATTTCCCATGCCTTGGAGGCCCACCGACCAGCCCTCGCGGGCCTGAGCTTGCGAAGCGAAGGCAAACGCCGCCAGCGCGGCCAAAGAGATTGTCAATTTTTTCAACATCCGAGGTCCTTTATACGGTCCTTATCTCAAAAAAACCCTCCGACCTTCAACCTTGACCTTTCCCTCGGCGATTTTTTGTAAGCAAGAAGAGTACAGTTGATGTTCTTCGGCCAGAATTCTGTCCGAAAGGCTCTTCTCGTCGTCCTCGGGCAGGACCCGCACCACCCTTTGATCGATAATCGGCCCGCTGTCGCAGCCGTCGTCGACGAAGTGGACGCTGCAGCCCGAGAAGCGGACGCCGGCCTCCAAGGCTTGGCGCTGGGCATGGAGCCCGGGAAAGGAGGGCAGGAGCGAAGGGTGAATGTTGACGATCCGGTTGTGAAAATGGCCGATGAAAAGCGGCGAGAGTAGCCGCATGAAGCCGGCCAGCGCCACGATTTGGGGCGGATTCTCCTCGATTTTGGCGATGAGCCGGCGGTCGTAGTCTTCGCGCGATTCGCCCTTTTGCTTGGCGACCACGGCGGTGAGCAGGCCTTCGCTCTCGGCGTAGGCCAGGCCGGCGGCTTCGGCTTGGTCGGAGATCACCGTTAGGATCCGGGCGTCGAGCTTTCCTTCGCGGATCGCGCGGTGGATCGCTTGCATATTGCTGCCGCGTCCCGAAATCAGGATCGCCAGGCTTAATGGTTGAGAAGAGGTCATCCGCCTCCGTCAGTCTTGGATCAGGACCTGTGGGGCTTCGGCTCCGCCGCGCGCGGCGATCTCGCCGATCAGGTAGGCCGGCTGGCCGCCGGCGTTGAGCCGATACAGGATTTCTTCGGCGTCCCCCGGCTTCACCACCAGGACCATGCCGATGCCGCAGTTGAAGACTCGATACATCTCGGCGTCCTCGACCTGGCCCTGCTCTTGGAGGAAATCGAAGACCGGCATCCGCGGCCAAGCGCTGCGCTTCAAGACAACGCGGCTTTGGGCCGGAAGGATCCGAGGAATGTTCTCGAGCAGCCCCCCGCCGGTGATGTGGGCGATGCCCAAAATCGGAAATTCTTTTCGCAGCTGAAGCACCGGGTTGACGTAAACGAAGGTCGGCTCCAGCAAAACCTGGCCCAAGGGCTTGGAGAAGCCGGGATAGACCTTGGTCAAATCGAGCTTCCGGTCGGCGACGATCTTGCGGACCAGCGAGTAGCCGTTGGAGTGGACGCCGCTCGAGGCCAGACCGATCAGCTTGTGGCCGATGGCGATGCTCGAGCCGTCGATGATGTCGCCGCGGTTGACCACGCCGACCGAAAAACCGGCTAGGTCGAACTCGCCCTGGTGGTAGACGCCGGGCATTTCGGCGGTCTCGCCGCCGATCAGGGCGCAGTTGATCGAGGCCAAGGATTCGGTCATCCCGTCGATCACCTGAACCGCCTTGTCGACCTCCAACTTTCCACAAGCATAGTAATCGAGGAAGAAGAGGGGCTCGGCGCCGATGCAGAGCAGGTCGTTGACGCACATCGCGACCAAGTCGACGCCAAGGCCGCGGAAGGAATTCAGGTCTTGGGCCAGCTTGAGCTTGGTGCCGACGCCGTCGGTGGAAGAAACCAAGACCGGCTCGTCATATTTCAATTTATTGATGCTGAAGAGGCCGGCGAAGCCGCCGATCGGTGTGAGCACTTCGGGGCGCTTGGTCCGCTTCAGCAGCGGCTTGATGGCCTCGACGAAGGCATTGCCGGCATCGATGCTGACTCCGGCCGATTGGTATGTGAGAGGGTTTTTCAAGGCGTTGGGACGCTAATGATTCCATCACCTCCCTGTCAACGGGAAAACCTAAGTATCCGGAAATATTAGCTAAATAAAATTTGTTCCTAAAATGAGAATGGTGATGACAGAATTATGACACCTTAGTAGGATTCCACCCTTCTATGATGGATCCGGGCCAGAGCGAAAAAATGGTCGCCTTTGAGCTACTAATCGGCGGCATTGCTCACGATATCAACAATCCTTTGGCCGGCGTTCTCGCTTTCACTCAACTTGCGATGCAAGGCGCGCCGGCCGGCTCTCAAGCACACCAAGATTTGAAAGAAATCGAGAACAGCGCTCTCCGTTGCAAAAAGATTCTCGAGGATTTGGTCGAGATGGCCCGGCCCAAGATCGCGGCCGAATATCGCGAAGCCGACTTGTCCGGTCTGATCGAAAAGATCCTTCCCGAGCTGCAGGATCGCCATCCCGGTTTGGAAAATCGTTTGGATTTGCGGCTCAAGGCTCGGACGCCGGTTGTGGTTTCGCCACGACACTTCGAGCAAGCCTTTGGTCATCTCTTGGCCAACGCTTTTCAGGCGCTGGGACCGCAGGGAAATATCCGAATCGAAACTCGTGAAAACGAAAGCTCGATCGAGCTCGAGATCGAGGATCCAGGCGAGGGCATTCCCGAAGAGCATTTGAAAAAAATCTTCGATCCCTATTTCACTACCAAGCGCCAACGCGGCCATCACGGCCTCGGGCTGACTCTCTGCTACAACGTCGTGCGCGAGCACGGCGGCCGCATCGAAGTTTCGAGCGTGGCGGGGAAGGGAAGCATTTTTAAGGTCTCTTTGCCCAAGGGAGGTAAGGAATGAAAGCTCGCATCCTCGTCGCCGACGACGAGCCGGTGGTTTTAAGAGCCCTCGAGAGGTTCTTGGGAGATCGTTTCGGCGAGATCCTACCCGCCGAAAGCTATGAGAAAGCGGCCAAGGTGATCGGCGCCGGCCGCATCGATCTGGCCCTGATCGACCTCAAGCTCGGCGACCGCGACGGCTTGGAGTTGGTTCAACTGCTCCAAAAGAACAATCCCGATTCCTCCAGCATCATCATGACCGGCTTCGGCACCATCGATCACGCCATTCAAGCAATCAAGGCCGGGGCCTTCCACTTCGTCACCAAGCCCTTCCAATTCGACGACCTCGCCAACTTGGTCGAGAAGGCGCTGGAACATCGCCAGGCCCGCGAAGAGAACCGGATGCTGAAGAAGCAGCTCAGCCGCAAGCACGGCTTGGAGAGCATCGTCGGGGTTTCCGAAAGCATGAAGACGATCTTCGAGCTGGTCGACAAGGTCGCCGACACCGATTCGACGGTTCTGCTGCTCGGCGAGTCCGGAACCGGCAAGGAAATGGTTGCCAAGGCCATCCACTACAACAGCCGCCGGCTCGGCCGGCCGCTGGTGCCGGTGAACTGCGCGGCGATCCCCGAGGATTTATTGGAAAGCGAGCTCTTCGGCCACGTCAAAGGCGCCTTCACCGGCGCGGTGGTGACCCGGACCGGCCGCTTTGAGATGGCCGACGGCGGTACGCTCTTCCTCGACGAGATCGGCGACATGAGCCCCAAGCTCCAGGTCAAGCTGCTCCGGGTTCTGCAAGAACGGCGCTTCGAGCCGGTCGGCTCGGGCCGGAGCCTTGAGGTCGACGTCCGGATCGTCGCCGCCACCAACAAGAACCTCGAAAAGATGGTTAAGGAGCGGAGTTTCCGCGAGGATCTCTTCTACCGCCTCAACGTCATTCCGATCCGGATTCCGCCACTGCGGGAGCGTAAGGGCGATATTCCGCTGCTGGCCGATCACTTTCTGGAGAAATTCAGCTCCGAGAACGGCCGCACCGTCCCCCAAGTGACTCCCGAGGCGATGCGGGTTCTCGCCGATTACGCTTGGCCGGGCAACGTCCGCGAATTGGAAAATGCGATTGAGCGCTTGGTCATCCTCAAGGCCGACGGCCTGGTGACGGTCAAAGACCTGCCCGATAAGCTGCTCGGCGGCGGAGGCAAAATTTTCACCAACGTCAACATCCCCGACCACGGCATCTCCTTCAAGAACGTGGTCAGCGATTTCGAGAACGAGCTGATCCTCAAGGCCCTGGAGAAGGCCGCTTGGAACAAGAACAAGGCGGCGACGCTGCTGAAGCTCAACCGGACGACTTTGGTGGAGAAGATTAAACGAAGGCAGTTGGAGAAGGTCATTTTAAGCTGAGCCCATGAAGCCTATTTCGCTGCTCATCGTCGACGATGAAGAAGTCATCGTGAAACTCTTCGAGCGCGTCGCCCGCCGCGAGAAGTGGAGCCACGCCGCGGCCCGCACTGGCTACGAGGCGATGGACTACCTCGCCAAGAACGAAGTCGAATGCGTCCTGCTCGACATCCACTTGCCGGAATATTCCGGCTTCCAGGTGCTGGAGTTCGTCAAGTCGACCAAGCCTTCGGTCGAGGTCGTGATCGTGACCGGCATGGGCAGCGTCGAACAGGCGGTTCAGGCTTTGAAGAAGGGCGCCTTCGATTACCTCTCCAAGCCCTTCGCCGACATGGACAAGGTCATCTCCACCATCCGCAACGCGATGGAGAAGCATCGGCTGGTCCGCAAGATCCACGAGCTCCAGATTTCGGAAACGCCGGCCGAGGGCTTCGAGGACATGGTCGGCCACTCCAAGGCGATGCAGGAGGTCTACCACCTGATCCGCTCGATGAAGAACTCCTCTTCCTCGGTCCTGATTGAGGGCGAGTCCGGAACCGGCAAGGAAATGGTCGCCCAGGCGATCCACAAGACTTCGAAACGATCCGACCAACCCTTCTCGGTCATCAATTGCGCCGCGATCCCCGAAGGCCTGCTCGAGAGCGAGCTCTTCGGCCACGCCAAGGGCTCCTTCACCGGGGCCATCGCCGACAAGCGCGGCCTCTTCGAGGAAGCCGACGGCGGCTCGCTCTTTCTCGACGAGATCGGCGAGGTCACGCCGGCTTTCCAGGTCAAGCTGCTTCGGGTCTTGCAGAACGGCGAGTTCAAGCGGGTCGGCGACGGCGAGGTCCGTCACACCGACGTCCGAATCATCGCCGCCACCAATCGCGACCTGAGGACCATGGTGCGAGACGGCGGCTTCCGCGAAGATCTCTATTACCGCCTCCACGTCATCGGGCTGCGCCTGCCGCCGCTCCGCGACCGCAAGGCCGACATCCCCTCGCTGGTCTATCACTTCCTTACCAAATACAACCGCAAGCTCGGCCGCAACATCCGCGAGATCTCGGTCGACGCCATGCAGGCCCTCCAAACTTATGCTTGGGTCGGCAATGTTCGCGAGCTCGAGAACGTCATCGAGCGCTGCTGCGTCCTGACCGACGGCGAGGCGATTCGGGCCAAGGATTTGCCTTCCCAGGTCTTGAGCAGCAGTTTTTACTTGAGAGATCAGACCGAAGCGGATTTAAGCCGGTATCCTTATAAAGAGGCGAAGCTCCGGGCGCTGGCTTTGTTCAACCGTTCTTATCTTCAACATCTGCTCAAGCAGGCCAGGGGAAATATCTCGGTCGCCAGCGACCGGGCCGGCATGGATCGCAGCAATTTTAAAAAGATCATCCGCAAGTACGACATCGACGTGCGGGAATTCAAAAAAGGTAGCGGCTAATGGCATCGATTCCGACTTTCGTCTACGACGAGAAAAATCAATTCAGCCCGATGCTTTTCGAGGAGCTAACCAAGCGGGGCTTGGCGCTATCGGTGGTTTCGCGGGAGGATCTCTTTCCGTCGATCGCCGCCAATTCGCCGGACCTGGTGCTCTTCAACCTCTCGGCCACGCCGGGCGTCGAACACCTGAGCTTGATCCAGGAGATCCGTTCCATCGACGAGCACCTGCCGATCTTCGTCCTGACCGAGAACTCCGACGTCGCCACCGCGGTGAGCTTCATGCGGGCCGGTTCCACCGATTTCATGATGCTGCCGGCGGGGATGGAAGAGCTGGAGACCTCGCTCAAGCGAGCCAGCCAGATGTACCACTTGGCCCGCAAGGTCTTTCAGGTCGAGCGCAAGAGCGCCGGAAAGGGCGATTTCCTCGGCATCGTCGGCCAGAGCCATAAGATGCAGGAGAATTTCAAGCTGATCTCGACCGTGGCCAAGAGCAACGCCACGGTGATGATCCAGGGCGAGTCCGGCACCGGCAAGGAGCTGGTGGCCAAGGCCATTCACGTGCTGAGCGGACGGCCCAAGCACAAGTTTGTCGATCTCAACTGCGGCGCCATTCCCCGCGAGCTCCTGGAGAATGAGCTCTTCGGCCACGAGCGCGGTTCCTATACCGGCGCCGACCGGCGCTACATCGGCAGCTTCGAGCGGGCCAGCGGCGGCACGATTTTCTTGGATGAGATCGGCGAGATGGATCCCTCGCTCCAGGTCAAGATCCTGCGGGTTCTGCAGGAGCGAAGCTTTCAGCGGGTCGGCGGCAGCGAGAAGGTCCAGGTCGACGTCCGAGTCGTGGCCGCCACCAACCGCGACCTCCAGAAGGAAGTCGAGGCCGGCCGTTTTCGAGAAGATCTTTATTACCGCTTGAACGTCGTCCCCATCACCCTGCCGCCGCTGCGCGAGCGCCGCGAAGACATTCCGATCTTGGCCCGCCATTTCCTCAACATCTACAGCCTGCGCAACGACAAGATCTTCCTCGATTTCCATCCCGAGGCGATGGAAGTGATGATCAACTACGGTTGGCCGGGCAACGTCCGTGAGCTCGAGAACACCATCGAGCGCTTGGTGGTCTTGAGCAACGACAGCCAAGTCAAGGTGAAGCATTTGCCTACCCATCTCCAGAACGTCGAGCGGGCCATCGGTTGGTCGCGGGACCAATCGGTTTCCTCGCTGGCCGGTGAGAAGGAGATTTACACCCTCGAGCAGATCGAGAAGCAGGCCATCGAATCGGCGCTCAAGAAATGCGAGGGCAACGTGCTCGAGGCCGCCCGCCGCCTCAAGGTCGGCCAGGCCACGCTCTACCGCAAGATTAGGAAATTCGGCATCGACCGGGAGGAGGCGTGAGCGAGCGCTTTCACGCGGTCCTGCTGGCCGGCGGCAGCGGCACCCGGTTGTGGCCGCTCTCGACCCGGCGTCTGCCCAAACAATTCCTCAAAATCGGCGAGGCCGGCTCGCTCTTACAGCAGACCGCGGCCCGCTTCACCGCCTTGGCGCCGGCCGAGCGGCTTTACGTCGTCTGCGGCGAGAATCACGCCGATGCCGCCGAATCCCAGCTCTCGGAGCTGCCGTCCGCCAACTTGATCGCCGAGCCGCTGGCCCGGAACACCCTTCCGGCGATCGCTCTGGCCGCCTTGCATCTCCGGGACCGCGATCCCGAGGCGGTGATGGGAGTATTTCCGGCCGATCATTTCATTCCGCCGGCCGATCTTCCGAAATTCCTCTCCGATCTCAAGCTCGCCATCGCCGTTGCCCGCGAGGACAAGGCGCTCGTCACTTTCGCCATTCCGCCGACCGGCCCTTCCACCGGTTTCGGTTATCTGGAGCGCGGCACGGCTTATGACAAAGGCGGCCGGGCCTATTTCGAGGTCCGGGCCTTCCACGAGAAGCCCAAGGCCGAAGTCGCCGAAGCCTATCTCAAGCAGGGCGGCTATGATTGGAACAGCGGCATGTTCGTCTGGGAGGTTTCGACCTTCTTCGAGGAGCTCCACCGGATCCAGCCCAAGATCGCCGGCGCCTTCGAGGCCCTGGCCATTAATTGGAGCGAGCCGGCCTTCTCGCGGCGGGTCCGCGAGGTTTTCGAGGCTTTGCCCGACCTTTCGGTCGACTACGGCTTGATGGAAAAGGCCGCCAAGGTCCGGATGGTGCCGGCCTTTTCCATCAAGCCGTAGTCGACCGAAAGGTCGGGCAAAGCCTCGAAAACCTCGCGGACCCGCCGCGAAAAGGCCGGCTCGCTCCAATTAATGGCCAGGGCCTCGAAGGCGCCGG
>JBIOXX010000162.1:0-3464 GCA_044869875.1 bacterium
CCGAGCCGGCTCAGCCCAGCCCGGCGGCGGTTCAACCGGCGGAGAAGCTGCCCAATCTCAAGATCCGCCAAGACCTCAAGCTGGTTTCCGGCGAAAAGATCGAATGGAAGCTGGAGTTGCCCGAAGGTTGGAAGCTCAACGCTCAGGCGCCGAGCCGGCTCCAACTCTTCGACGTTTCGAAGGCCCCCGCGCGAGTGGCTGCCTATGGCAAGGCCGAATTGGCTTCGAAGCAGGTCACCTTGCCGGCCCTCGGGGCCGGCGGAAAATACCTTTTACAAGGACTGCTCTATTATTGCCGGGAAGGAGCCGAGGCCCTCTGCTATTTGGGTGGCGCCGAGGCAAAAATTCAGACTGACTCGGGCGGTCAAAAGTCCATTCTCTGGAAGATCGAGCCGTAATTCCCCCCCCTTTTTCAAAGGGGGGAAAGAGTTTCCAGGAAGTGCAGAATAAATTGGGCGATCTCGACCGCCTTTTCCTCCACCGCGAAATGGCCGGCGTCGATTAAGTGCAGCTCCGCTTGAGGCAGGTCGCGGAGATAAGCTTGGGCTCCGGCGGCGATGAAAGCCGGATCGTTCTTTCCCCAGACAATCAAAGTGGGCGGCTGTTGCTTGCGTAAGAAGGCCTGCCATTTCGGATAGGCCAAGAGATTGTTGTAATAATCCTGAAAGAGCTGAACCTGGATTTTTCGATCCTTTTCGGTTTGAAGGAACGCCAAATCCATCGTCCAACTGTCGGGGCTCATGATTTCCTCTTTGCCCGCGACGTCCCGCAAATACTGCTTATGAATAATGGCTTCCCGCCCAACGAAGGCATCCAAAGCCGCCACCGATTCGGGAGAGCGGTCGGTATTCGCTTTCTTGAAAAAATTTTGCCGGGCCTCGGTCAATCCGTCCATATAGGCATTGGCGTTTTGCACGATCAGGCCGCGGATCTTTTTCGGATTTTTCATCATCAGTCGGTAACCGACCGGAGCGCCGAAATCCTGCATGTAAAGGAAGTAGCTTTGGATACCGAGCTTTTTCAGCAGGCCATCGACGTGAAGGGCCAGAAGATCGAAGGTGTAGGTAAGATTTTGCGGATCGGGATGCTCGCTGTAGCCCGAGCCCAAGTAGTCGGGTGCGATGACGTGATATTCCCCCGACAATAAGGGGATGAGCTCGCGATAGGTATGGGAGGAAGAGGGGAAGCCATGCAAAAGCAGCACGGTGGGTTTTGTCGGGTCCCCGGCCTCGCGGTAGAAGACTCGATGTCCTTCGACCTCTTGAAATCGGTACAGGGTTTTCGCCGGCCAGGGAATTTCCTGGCTTGGGGCCGGGATGGCGTAGAAAAGGGAAAGAAAAATGGCGAGCGCTAGGGGTCGGCGAAGCCTCATAAAGTTCCTGGCTAATACGTTTTACCTTTATTTGGGTTTTCGATTTCATTTTCGGACAAATTCTCTTTGACTTCCCCTTCCATATATATCAAATTCCGTCCTTATCAAAATGACACTTTAGTCTAGTGTCTGACCCAAATTTCTCCGGGTTTAAGGCTAGAAGCAGCGACCGTCGGCACAATCACCACCAAATCGCCGACTAAAATGACACTTGAGTCTAGTTTAAGGGTCCTCAAAAGGAGTCCTGAATGCCTCGTGAACTCGTTATCGGAATGGACGTCGGCAGCACCACGGTCAAGGCCTGCGTCGTCGATCCCCAAAATTTGCAAATCATCTGGAGCGATTACCAGCGCCATGAAACCCGGCAGGCCGAAAAGGTCATGGAGTTTCTGGTCCGCATTGGCCACGAGTTCCAAGACGTCGCCAAGGAAGACATTCGGCTCTTCCTCACCGGCTCCGGGTCCAGTCCGCTCTGCGAATCGCTAGGTGGCAAGTTCGTCCAAGAGGTCAATGCCGTCACCTTGGCCGTGGAAAAGCTCCACCCCGACGTCGGCTCGGTCGTCGAGCTCGGCGGCCAGGACGCCAAGATCATCATCTATAAAGAGAACGAAGAGACCGGCCAGAAGCAGGCCATCACCTCGATGAACGACAAGTGCGCCTCCGGCACCGGTGCCACCATCGACAAGTGCGTCATCAAGGTCGGCGTCGAGCCCAAGCTGCTCGGCGACCTCGGTTTTGACGGCTCCAAGCTCCACCATGTCGCCGCCAAATGCGGTGTCTTCGCCGAGACCGACATCGTCAACCTGGTGAAGTCGGGCATCCCTTCCAATGAAATTCTCTGCTCGCTGGCCGACGCCATCGTCATGCAGAACCTCTCGGTCCTGACCCGCGGCAATACGCTGCGCCACAAGGTCCTGCTGCTCGGCGGACCCAACACCTACCTGCCTTTCTTGCGGGAATGCTGGCGCTTGCGGATCCCCCAAACCTGGAACGAGCGCAATTATCCCTATCCCAAGGATATTCCGATCGACGAATTGATCTTCGTCCCCGAGAATTCCCAATACTACGCCGCCTACGGCGCGGTGCTCTACGGCACTTACGAAGAGGCCCACGTTGGCCGCTACAAGGGTTTGGACGAGCTCAAGGTCTTCATCACTTCGGGCCGCAAATCCCAGCTCGGTCAAAAGGCCGGTAAGCCCTTTGTCGGCTCGATCGAAGAGCTCGAGGCCTTCAAAGAAGAGTATAAAATTCCGAAGTTCCACGCCAAGGCCATCGAGTCCGGCCAAACCGTCCGCGGCTTCATCGGCCTCGACGGCGGCTCGACTTCCTCCAAGGCGGTCTTGGTCGACGAGCAGGGCGAGATCTTGCTCAAGGCCTACCAGCTTTCCAAGGGCAACCCGATTCAAGATACCAAGGAAATCCTTGAGCAGATGCGGACGGTCTTCGAAGAGAAGGGCGCCAAGCTCGAGGTCCTCGGCTTCGGCGCCACCGGCTATGCCGCCGACGTTCTCCAAGAGACGGTCAAGGCCGACGTCAACATCGTCGAGACCGTCGCCCACATGATGAGCGCGGTCCATTTCTTCGGCGACGTCGACGTGATCTGCGACATCGGCGGCCAGGACATCAAGGTCCTGTTCATGCAGAACGGCGACATCAAGAACTTCAAGCTCTCCAACCAGTGCTCGGCCGGCAACGGCATGCTGCTCCAGGCGATGGCCGACCAATTTGGCATCAAGGTCCAGGACTATGCCGAGACCGCCTTCAACGCCAGCTTGGCGCCGAAGTTCTCCTACGGCTGCGCGGTCTTCCTCGACAGCGACCGGGTCAACTTCCAGAAGGAAGGCTACGCCAAGGAAGAGTTGCTCGCCGGCTTAGCCCAGGTCTTGCCGAAGAACGTTTGGCAGTACGTCGTCCAGATTCCGCGCATGGCCGAGCTGGGCAAGCGCTTCGTCCTCCAAGGCGGCACCCAATACAACCTGGCTGCGGTGAAGGCCCAAGTCGATTACATCAAAGAACGCGTGCCCAACGCCGAAGTGCTGGTCCATCCCCACACCGGCGAGGCCGGCGCCATCGGCGCCGCGATGGAAACCCG
>JBIOXX010000163.1:0-2974 GCA_044869875.1 bacterium
CACCCTTCACGTCGGCAAGGACAACGTCTTCTACTGCCGGGTTCGGGGCGGCGCCTTCGAGGCCCGCTTCAACCGTAAGCCCTATTTGGAATTGGCCCGGCAAATCGACTACGACCCGGCGAAAAAAGAATACTTCCTAGAGTTGGGCCATCGGCGTTATCCCATTGCCGGCGTCTGAAATTCTTTCCAAGGCGAAACATGATCAAAAATCTAATGAGCTGGCTTTTCTCGGTGTGGACCGCGATTTTCTTGGCCCTACTCTACGGCATTACCGCGTTCTTGGCCTTCCGCTATCCGGCCTTTCAAAACAGCTTCAAGCTGATGACCGTGGCCTACCTTTTCATCGTTCCGATCATGATCGGCTCGATTACGGTCTATGTCGGCGAGTGGTCGCGGCGCCGCTCCTGGTGGTTTCGAATCTTCATGCCCTGGGCGGCGGTTTTCCTGCTGGCTGGCCTCGTCCTCATCTTCGCCTGGGAGGGCGCGATCTGCGTCATCATGATCCTGCCGAGCTTTCTGATCATGGCGAGCCTGGGCGGCGTCCTCTACGGAATCGTCCGCGACATGCGGGGAAATCAAATCGGCGGCTTCGCCTTCGCGGCTCTCTTGCTTCTGCCCTTTCTGATCGCTCCGATCGAAAGTCGATTTTCCCAAGAGACCGAATATCGCAAGGTCCACACCGCCATCGACATCGCCGCGGCCAACACCGCGGTCTGGCCCGAGATCATCGAGGTCCGGAAATTCAAGCCCGCCGAGCATCGCTTCAGCTGGGTTCACGCCATCGGATTCCCCCGGCCGGTCGAAGCAACCTTGGACCACCCCGGCATCGGCGGCATCCGCCGAGCCAGCTTCGAGGGAAATGTTCTTTTTTTTGAAACCATCGACAGCTGGGACGAGGGCCGCTCGCTCAGTTTCAACATCGCCGCCGATCCCGACTCGATTCCTCAAACAACTTTAGACGAACACGTTACGGTCGGCGGGCCCTATTTCGACGTTTTACAGGGAAGATACGAGATCGAGCCCTTGGCCCCAGGCAAGGTCCGGCTCCATCTCACCAGCTTCTATCGCCTGACCACGCCGTTTAATTTCTACTCCAGCCTCTGGACCGACTTCGTGATGCGCGACATTCAGAAATATATTTTGGCGGTGTTGAGAGAACGAAGCGAGAAGAGAGTTGGACTGTCATCCTGAGCGAAGCGAAGGATCCCATACCCACCAAGGCAGTTTGAGATCCTTCGCTTCGCTCAGGATGACACAGTGCCTTGCAAAGAATGAATAATCTCCCTATCCGCCTCCGGAAACTCGTAATTTCCCAATTGCCGCGGATGAACCCAGCGCCAATCGGCGCACTCGATGGCCTTGGGCTCGCCGCTCAAGATGATGCAAAGCGCGAAGTAAAGATGGACGCTCTTCTCGGGATAGGTGTGGCGCACTTCCCGGATCAGCTTGAGCGGTTTGATCTCGACGTCGATCTCCTCGAGGCATTCGCGGACCGCGCACTCGGCCAAGCTCTCGCCGGGCTCAACCTTGCCGCCGGGGAATTCCCAGCAATGGCCTAAGTGCGAAGTCTTGAGTCGCTTGGTGATGAGGAATTCGCCCTGCCGTTCGATGACGCAGGCCACGACTTGGATGCAGCTCGGATCGAGAATCGGACGGTGATCGAGGTTCATGAGAGGACCTTAGAATCGCTTTGATATTCGAGATGCTGCTTCAGCCGTTGGGCGATCTCGGCGCCGGCGAAGCGCTCGGTCAGCCAAATTCCCAAATCGATGCCCGAAGTAATTCCGCCGGCGGTGACGATGTCGCCCTCGTCGACGACCTTGGCCTCGACGAAATCGATTCCGGCGCCTTCGAGGTCGAGCTGGGCCCGGTGATGGGTTGTCGCCCGGCGGCCGTTCAAAAGGCCGGCCGCCGCCAGCAGCATCGCGCCGGTGCAGACCGAGGCCAAGCACACTCCCTTTTTCTTCCACTCGGCCAAACGGCGGGGCAGCTCGCCGCGCTGGACTTCGGACCAGGTTCCCTTCACCGAATGATTGATCCAGCCTCCGCCGGGGACGATGATCCAATCGCCGGCCTTGGGCTCCAAAGTCTCGGGGATGATCCGAGTGCCGTAAGCCAAGCGGACTTCGGCCGTCGGCTCAGCCGTGCCGAGCTGGACCTCAAAATCGGCGCCCAATTTCCAGGCGCAGCTCAGAGCTTCGAAGGGACCGAAGGCGTCGAGCTCCTCGCAGCCTTCGAACAGCAATATTCCGAATCGATTCATTCAAGCATCCAGTGAAAAGAGTTTAACCGCGTTGGCGCTGGTCCGCTCGGCCACCGCTTCGATGCTCAAGCCCTTGAGCTCGGCGATCTTCTCGGCGACGTAGCGGACGTAGGCCGGCTCGTTGCGTTTGCCGCGAAACGGCATCGGCGTCAGAAAAGGCGAATCGGTCTCGATCAGCATCTTCTCCAAGGGCAGGCGCTTGGCCGCGTCCTGGGTCTCCTCGGCCTTCTTGAAAGTCACGATGCCGGTGAAGGAGACGTGGAAATTTTCGTCGATCACCTTTTTGCCGAACTCGTAGTCGCCGCTGAAGCAGTGAAAGACGCCACCGACCTCGCCGGCCTTCTCTTCCTTCAAGACCTGCAAGAGCTCCTCGTGGGAATCGCGGTCGTGGATGACCACCGGCTTCTTCAATTCCTTGGCCAGGCCGATGAAGGACCGCAACACCGCGAACTGCTCCTCGCGGCTCGAATGATTGTAATGGAAGTCGAGGCCGATCTCACCGATGGCTTTGACCTTGGGATGGCTGGCGATCTCTTTGGCCCGGGCCAGCACCGCCGCATTCACCAGCTTGGCGTCGTGGGGATGAACGCCGATCGCGGCGTAGACGTCGGGAAAGCGCTCGATCACGACGGTGGCGCTTTCCATGCTGGCGGTTCCCTCGCCCGAGCCGATGTGAAGAATGCGGTGGACGCCGGCTTCGCGGGCGCGCTG
>JBIOXX010000164.1:0-2433 GCA_044869875.1 bacterium
GCCGGTTCGGCCGTCTGCGGCGCCGGATTGGCGGCCACCGGCGGTTGAGCTGGAACCGGAGCCGGATCGGCGACCGGAGCGGCAAGCGGCGGGCTGGCAGGTTCTGGCGTAGGCGCGGGCCCTGCATCGGCGTGCAAGGGATCAATAACGGGTGGAGTCATAGGTTCTCCTCTCTCATGTCAAACTTTAAAGCCCCATAGCGGACAGGACCCCTATTCCCGACCGTAGCTTCCTGAATGAACCTCCCAAGCAGCCGTTTATTTTCTGTACATAAACCTTCGGCAAGCTCCGGAAATTCCGACTAATTTTTGGAAACCGAAAAGTAATTCGGAATTTTTCTACGGAAGTTGCATGATATTTTTTAAATTGAATCGAATTTCCCATTCATGGCGATCGATTCGTCGCCTTTAGAAAGGCCAGCAATGACGCGGCGATGACGGCCTGGTGTCAATGCCGCAACACTTCGGTCAGCAAGGAGTTGAGACGGCGGGAGTTCTGCTCGAGCAAGTCCGAGATATATCGAAACGAGTGGGCTTCCTCGGGAGTGCTGGGAGGAGTTTTTCGCAAAATCGATCGGTAGCGCTGCAAAAAAGCCGGGTAGTTGCCGAGCCGCGAGTCGATGAAATCGTCGCGAGCCGAGTCGGCCTTAAAGCTATGCCAGTAGTGGTCCAAGGTGAAATTCCAAAACTCGTTGGGATGGGGAGACCTCTTGAATTCCGATCCGGGATCGAGGTCCGAAAACCGGTTGAGCAACTCCTCTTTCAGCGGCGAAGCCGGCAAGCCGGCCTTCACCAGCCAATAAAGCCGGCCGGCGGTTTGGGCGTAGGAGGTCGGTAGATTCGAAGCGATCGTAGCGTGAAAAGCATCGTGCAAAGTGAAGAAAAAGCTATGGGCCTTGCCCATGATGTCTTGGATCGACGTCGCCTGGCGGGTTAGTCCCAGCGGCGCCAATAAATTTTGACGAAAACCCATGACTCGGTCGCGAGGCCGGGCGCCCTTCACCGGAACCATCCGATGGGCATTCTCGCCGAAGCGCGCGATGTTCAAGGCTTCCCACAGGTCGAGGCTGGGTATGCGCAATTGAACTTGGCCTTGCATCTGATGCGCCATGAAAACGTGATTACCGAGGGCATTGGCTATGTCGGACATCAGCGAATGGAGATTGGCGTAGTTTCCGCTCTCATTGGCTTCTCCGAAGCGCACCGAGGAGTAAGGAAAGCGAAGCTCGTAGACTTCGGCCCCCTCTCCAGCCAGGGATTCGGCGGCTCGCAACAAGGTCGGATCGCGTTTTAAATAGCCCGGCCCCATCGCTTCGAGAAGGCGACTCGGCGAATGAACCGAAAAACGGCAGCCGACCAAGCTAGCAAAATCCTCGATTTGATAGCGAAAAAGGCGATTGGCTTCGCCCAACGGCACGCGATGAGCCAAAATCGTCTCGACCGGCTTTCGAGGATCGGCCGCCCGCAGCTTGGGCTCCCACTGCCTCCACCAATCGCGCCACTCTTGGGGATAACGGATGCGCGGCGGCTGAACCTCGCCTCGGCCGCTGGGATAACGGTAATCGCGGTAAAGACTGGGCGGAAAGTTTGTCGGAATTTGGAGGGCCGGATTCCCTTCGCTGAGAAGAGGTTGGGGCCTGGAAAGATTTCCAGCTTCAGCCGCCAGGACCGGCTGGCTCGAGAGCCAAGCCGCTCCGGAAGGCGGCGGCCGACGGGTCAAGGATTCAGCCCGCTGATCCAAGCCCCTCTCCCAGCTTGCGAAACTCGGCCCGAACGCCGCTCGGCTCAATCGTGCGCCGACGTTGAAATGAAGCAGAGTTCCCAAAGCCTCAGCGAAGGAAGCACCGCCGCCCTGCTCCCGCCGCCATCCGATTCGGCCTTCCACTTGTTGGGCAAACCAAATCGCCCCGAGCATGCTCGATTGGGAAAGCAACCAGGTAGAGACCGGCCCTTGGACCGCCCAACGCTGGGCCGCGAAACTCATCGCCGCCCCGCTGCTTCGAAGGGCGCCCAGGGTCAGCAGGCCGGCGCCCCACTCTCGGCCGAAGGCCGAAAAACTCCATTCCTGCTCTCGACCCAAAGCGGCATTGCCCAACCGCGCGGCCAGAGGAAAAGCCAAGGACTCGGCGCCAAGGCCGCCGAGCGCAGCGGCGGCGCGAAGGCCGATACCACGGGTGAGATAGGAAGATGGTGCGGCCGATAGACGAGCCAAGGTGGCAAGGCGCGCCAGCCGAAACACTCCGCCGGCGACGCCCATCGCCATCAAGGCGCTGGGATCAGTGCTGTAGGCAACAAAGCGGCGGAGAAAAACTTCGGCTCGGGTTCCAAAATTGCCGCCGCCCATCAGGCCTTCCAGCCGTTCGTGGGCTCGGCTGCGGACGCCCGCAATCGCCGAGCCCTCTTGATTCGCCAGGCTGGCATAGATTTCGGCGGC
>JBIOXX010000165.1:0-2034 GCA_044869875.1 bacterium
TTGCGCTTCTGTGACATGATCGCCTCTTTCTATAACCTGTTTCGAATCTTCGATTATATCAAGGTTTAATTTCATCTTCCAAAGGATCGCACCACCGCCATCGTCGTCTCATGCTCCTTGGAGATGAAGGCATTGGCCAGCTCGATCGAGGCTTGTTTGTTCTGTGCCACGTCGCGGATGAAAGTTTGAAGCACCGCGATGTCGTCGTTCACCTGGGAGACGTCATTTTGCAAAGCCTGGAGCTTCTTTGAGCCCTCGGCGTCGGTTTTCTGATTCTGGATCTCTTGAGTGAGCTTGCGCTTCTCGTCCTGCAGTGCTTGGACCTTTTTCATCAGAATTTGGGTCATTTGATTGGCGGTCCGGGTTTCGACGTGGGCAAAGAGCATCATGGCGAGCGAGATGTTGCCCGAACGGATGGCCAGCATCATGAGATGGACTAGCCGGTTGATCTTGGCGTCTTGGGAAAGGGTTTCGGCCTGGGCTTGGCGGGCCGAGTCGGTGTTCAGGTTTTGAAGGGTGCTGCGGCAGATCTCCTTTTCCCAATCGATTTGCTCCAGGGTCAGCGGATTCTGCTCGGGGAAGCTCAGCTCGCCCTGGAGTTCGACGCCAAATCCTTGAAAAAATTGAGCCGTTTCCTCGCGCTGGGTCGGAGAGACCTGGACTCGGCCGTTCAATTTGAAAACCGGAAGCTCCGAAATCGGCTCGGGATCGAGAGCAACGTCGCCGTAGCCGGAGGAGAAAACGCAGCCGCCGTTTTGCAAGCTATTCAAGAGCGCCGACTGGGGCGATGCCGGACCAAAGCCGCAAGCCGAGGTCTTGAGACGCGGCGCCGAGCTCACGGCTCCTTCTTGCCAATTTTTGATTTGATTCTCGATTAAGATTTTCATCGAGGTCAACATAGGATCCTCCTTCAAAAAAGCCCCGGCCGGTGAGAGCCGGGGCCCCGTGTTTTCTCGCGTCACGCGACGGAGAGGTGAATTGTCGGTTTAAACTCGAACCATCAGCTGGTAATTTTTTTGGACTTGGCGAACTTGGCGATCGAGGCCGAGGTAGCGGCCTTGCTCGACGCTCTGAACCATCCGCGATTTCATCTGGTTGATTTTTTCTTCGAGGCGTTTCTTCTCTTCGATCAGGGCTTCCGGTTTCATGCGTCCTCCTCGTGGGTGATGTCGGAGGGCAATGCAGGCTCGATGCCGGGCCGAATTCAGGCGCCGAGGACAATATAAGTATATGAAATTAAACTGATTTTAGAGAACTTGGCCTTGGAGTGAAGAAGAAGGATTCGGCCGAATTTCATTCCTGCGGTTCGGATTCGAGACGGGAAAAGAAAAAAGCCGTTCCCCTTGATCAGGAGAACGGCTCTTGGGAGTGCCCCTCAATTATTTTTAGCGCCGAAGCGTCGAGGCCTTTCGTCGTCCCAGCCCGACCGCAGCGGCCAGGGCCAAGCCGAAGAATCCCCAGATTAGTGGCGAGCCGCCGGTGCCGGAACCGAGCTTACATCCACCCCCGCTGTCCGGATTGTTGCTGATGACGTCGATGCTGACGCTGCTGGTGTTGTTGTCGGGGTTGGTGTCGATATCGGCGCCGCCAACGGTCGCGGTGTTGGTGATCGACCCGTCGTCGACGGCTTCGACGACCACGTCGACCGAGACGCTATCGCCGGCTGCCAAACTACCCAGATCGCAGGTGACGGTGCCGCCGGTTTCGACGCAGGGAGCGTCGGCCGAGACGAAGCTGACGCCTGACGGAAGAATGTCTTCGACGATCGCCGGCGCGGCATCGGGACCGATATTGGTGACGGTCAATTGGTAGGTCACGCTGTCACCGACGATGTAGCTAACGGCGTCCGCGGTTTTGATGATCTCCAGGTCGGTGACTGAAGTCTCGACGGCTCCGATATCACAGCGGCTGCCGGCCGGGCGGGGAAAACCCCGTTGGTCGGTCGTCAGGGGATCGCCGTTGCCGTCCTCGCAACCGGCGGGATTGCCGCCGTCGAGGGCCGGACTGTTTTCCAGCAATGCATAAGTAAGGGTC
>JBIOXX010000166.1:0-8559 GCA_044869875.1 bacterium
GCCTCGGCTTACGTCGCCATCGCCAACGGCGGCTTCCTGATGAAGCCCTACCTGATCCAGGAAATCCGCGATTCCAAGGATAAGACCCTCCGGACTTTCGGTCCCGAAATCCTCCGCCAGGTCGTCAGCGAAACCACCGCCAAGGAGATGGCCAAGATGCTCGAGACCGTCGTCGAGAAGGGCGGCACCGGAACCGGGGCCCGGCTCGAGGAGTTCCGGGTCGCCGGCAAGACCGGAACCGCCCAAAAAGTGGTGGCCGGATCCAAGGGTTACGCCAAGAACAAGTACGTCGCTTCCTTCGTCGGCTTTGCCCCTTCGCGCGAGCCCCGTTTGGTGGTTTTGGTGTCTATTGACGAACCCAAGGGAGATTACTATGGAGGTTTGGTCAGCGCCCCGCCGTTCCGCGAAATCATGGGCCAGAGCCTGGCTTACTTGAAGACGCCGCCGGACCCGATCGAGCCCGAGACCAAGCTCGCCGATGCCAAGACCAAGGGCAAGCCGGCGGCCAAAAAAGGCAAACCGGTGACCGCGCCCGAGGAAGCGGTGGAAACGGTCGAAGCCATTTCGGGCGACAGCCCGTCCGACGTGGTGGCCCAAACGACGGTGCCCGACTTGACCGGCCTCTCGGTGCGCGAAGCGCTGCGCCGCGGCCAGTCGAAGAATTTCAAGGTTAAGATCCGGGGCAGCGGAATCTGCAATCGCCAAGAGCCTCAGGCCGGCGGCGAATTCGAGACCGGCACCGAGATCATTTTGGACTGCGAGCCGCCTATTTAGATGAAACTCTCTCAACTCATCGCCGAACTTCCCTTTTTGGAAAAACGAAATTTTTCCGACGTCGAGATCCGCGGCCTGGCTTCGCACACCGACGGCATCCAGCCCGGCGACCTCTTCATTGCGATCCACGGCACCAAGGTCGACGGCCATCACTTCATCGACAACGCCATCGCCAAAGGCGCGGCGGCCTTGATCGTCGAGCGCGACCTGCCGATCTCCAAAAAAATCCCGGTCTTCAAGGTCGGAAACAGCCGGGCCTCCTTGAGCCGGCTCTCGGCCGCCTGGTACGGCAACCCTTCCCGTGAATTCCCAGTCATCGGCGTCACCGGCACCAACGGCAAAACCACCATCACTTATCTGCTCGAGGCGATCTTGCGGACCGGCGGCTTCAACCCCGGGATCTGCGGCACCATCGGCTCGCGCTACAACCAAGTCCGGATTCCCAACAGCCACACCACCCCGGAGTCGATCGAGATCCACCGCCTGCTCCGCGAAATGCGCGAGGCCAAGGTCGACGCGGTGGCGATGGAAGTCAGCTCCCACGCCGTCGACATGCGGCGGGTCGAGGACGTCGTCTTCGACGTCGCGGTCTTCACTAATTTGACGCCGGAACATCTCGATTACCACAAGAGCATGGAGCTCTATTACGAGTCGAAGAAGCGGCTCTTCACCCATCTGCTGCCCCAAGGCAAAGGCTCGAAGCGCTCGCTGATCAACGCCGACGATCGCTTCGGCCAAAAGCTGATCGACTCGCTGGCCGGCAAGCCGCTCTGGACTTACTCAATCCAAGCCCAAAGCAAATGGGACCTCTATGCCCGGGAATGGCATTCCGATTTGAACGGAACTAAGGCCAAGATCGCCACTCCCGAGGGCATCGCCGACTTTTCCTCGCCGCTGATCGGGGCCTTCAACCTCTCCAACGTCATGGCCGCGACCGGCGCGGCCCTGAGCCTCGGCGTTCCTCTCCAAGCGGCGACCGAAGCCATTGCCGGATTCGGCGGCGTCCCCGGCCGTCTGGAACGGCTCGAAAACTCCAAGGGCATCCACGTCTTCGTCGATTACGCCCATACCCCCGACGCGCTTCACAACGTGCTCCGCGCTCTCCAAGGCTTGAACCCACCCAAGATCATCACCGTCTTCGGCTGTGGCGGCGACCGCGACCGAGCCAAGCGGCCGATCATGGGCCGGGAGGTTGCCCGGCTTTCCAACGTTGCGGTGCTGACCAGCGACAATCCGCGGACCGAGGATCCGGAACAGATCCTCCGCGAGATCGTTCCCGGCCTCGAGGAAGGCGGAATGACCTTGGACCGCGATGCCTTCGTCGAAGCCGACCGCCGCAAGGCCATCGCCAAGGCGATCGAGCTGGCCAAGCCCGGCGAAGTCGTGCTCATCGCCGGCAAGGGCCACGAGGATTATCAGATCTTAGGAACCGAAAAGGTCCACTTCGACGACCGCGAGGTGGCGAGAGAAGCCTTGAAATGATCCACGGAAACATCGCATGGGCCGCGGCCGCCATGAAGGGTCGGCTGGAAGGCGAGTCTCTAAGCTTCGAGGGCGCCAGCACCGACACCCGGGAGCTGAAGGCCGGCAACCTTTTCTTTTGCCTGGTCGGCCAGCGCGACGGCCACGATTTCGCGGCGACCGCCGCCGAGTGCGGCGCCGTAGCCTTGGTGGTCGATCAAGCTCACTCGGTCACGGCGAAAATTCCGAAGCTCGTCGTCGGCGACACCTTGCGAGCCCTGGGCGACTTGGCCCAGGCTTGGCGGCGAAAATTTCCGATCCCGGTCCTCGGCATCACCGGCAGCAACGGAAAGACGACGACCAAGGAGTTGGTAAAGTGCGTCCTCCAAACCCGCTATCGAACCCTGGCCACCGACGGCAACTTCAACAATCTCATCGGCGTGCCCAAGACCCTATTCCGGCTCGAGGCTGGCGATGAAGTCGCCGTGGTCGAGATGGGGATGAACGATTTCGAAGAGATTGCCCGCTTGACCGAGATCGTCGAGCCAAGCTTGGCCCTCATCACCAATATCGGATCGGCCCACCTCGAAAAATTAGGCGGCCTCGAGGGCGTCGCCCGGGCCAAGGGTGAGCTCTTCGCCGGATTGAGCCCCGACTCGGTCGCCTTGGTCAACGCCGCCGACCCCCGGATCGTCGCCCTGCCCACTCCCGCCAAAAAGGTCTGTTACGGCAAGCCCGAGTGCCGAATCTGGGGCGAGCTGATCCCGACGCCGCCGGGCGAGGGTCGACCGCTCTATTTAAAAGTAAATTTCGAAGGCCAAAGCGATACCTTCGCCATGCACTTGCCGGGACCGCACAATCTTTCGAATGTCTTGGCGGCGCTGGCGGTCGGCCGGGAGCTGAAGATTTCCTTCGAAGCGGCCAAGGCGGCGCTGGAAGCTTTCAAGCCCTCGGCCTCGCGGAATGAGCTGCTGACGCTCAAGAGCGGCATTCGTTTGATCGACGATTGTTACAATGCCAATCCCTCCTCGACCCAAGCCGCCCTCAAAACCTTGGCCGGCTTGAAGGGCCGTGAAGCTTCCCTGGCCATTCTCGGCGAGATGCTGGAGTTGGGGGCTTTCACCGAGGAAGGCCACCGCCAGGTCGGCGAAAGCGCGGCCAAGGAAGGCACCGACCGCCTCATTGCGGTGGGGCCCCATGCCGAGACCATCCTCGCCGGCGCCCGCCAGGCCGGAATGGAGGATTGGCGCCTCCGAAGCTTCGCCGATCCCGAAACGGCGGTGGCCGCTTTGTCTTCGGTTCCCGAAGGCACCCAGTGGATCCTGGTCAAGGGCTCGCGCGGCATCCATCTCGAAAAGATCGTCGCCCATTTGAAGGAAAAATTTTAATGCTCTATTACTTCCTTTATCCGCTGCGGACCGAATTCATCGTCTTCAACTTGTTCAAGTACATCACCTTCCGCAGCTTCGGCGCCCTGCTCACCGCCCTGCTGATCTACCTCTTGCTCGGCCGCCGCTTCATCACTTACCTCCGCCGCAACCAAGTCGGCCAATTCATCCGCGACGAGGGACCCAAGACCCACTTCAACAAGAAGGGCACGCCGACGATGGGCGGCCTGCTCATTCTCTTTTCGATGGGAGTCTCGGTTCTGCTCTGGGGCAACTTGGAAAATGCCTATCTCTGGCTGGTCCTCTTCATCACCTTCAGCTACGGGGCCATCGGCTTCTACGACGATTTCAAAAAGCAGATTAAAAAGGTGAACCTGGGGCTGAAGGCTCGGGTGAAATTTCCGCTTCAAGTCTTGATCGCCGCGATCGCCGGCGTGATCCTGCTGACCTATCTCGACTTCTCGACCCATCTGGTCGTTCCCTTCTTCAAGGATTTCCAACCCGATTTGGGCTGGCTCTACATCGGATTGATCTGCCTGGTCGTGGTCGGCGCCTCCAACGCGGTGAATCTGACCGACGGCCTCGACGGCTTGGTGGCCGTCCCCAACATCATGGCCTTCATGACCTATGGGGTCTTGGTCTATATCGCCGGCGCCAGCAGGATCGCCAATTACCTTCAGGTCATCATCGTGCCCGGCGCCAGCGAGCTCGCCATTTTCTGCGCCGCCATCGTCGGCGGCATCGTCGGCTTCCTCTGGTATAACTCCTATCCGGCCGAGATCTTCATGGGCGACACCGGCTCGCTCAGCCTCGGCGGAGCCTTGGGCATGGTGGCGATTTTAGCCAAAGCCGAGATTTTATTGATCCTGGTCGGCGGCATCTTCGTCCTCGAGACGGTTTCGGTCATCACCCAGGTCATCTCCTTCAAGCTGACCGGCAAGCGGATCTTCAAGATGGCGCCGATCCACCACCATTTCGAGTTGAAGGGTTGGCCCGAGCCGAAAGTGATCACCCGATTTTGGATTATTAGTTTTATTTTGTCGCTGCTGTCGCTGGCGACCTTGAAGCTGCGTTGATAAAGGAATTTATGAGCATCGCGGTATTAGGACTCGGCAAAACCGGAATCTCGGTGGCCCGCTACTTCGCCGGCCAGGGTCAGGCCGTTTGGGGCATCGACGACAACGCCGCTCTCGACGCCGCCGGCTTGGGACCTCATTTCGACGAGCTCTTCCTCGGCGGACGCCTGCCCGATTTCGCGAAAGTCTCGCGCTTCTTCATCAGCCCCGGCGTCGATCCCCGCCATCCGGCGGCCGAAGACGGCCGGGCCAAAGGCCTGAGCCTCGAAGGCGAGCTCGAGCTGGCTTTCAGCCTGGCTGGAGGCCGCAAGGTGATCGCCATCACCGGCACCAATGGCAAATCGACCACCACCTCGCTGCTCGGCGCAATCTACCGCCAGGCCGGCGTCAAGGTCGGCGTCGGCGGCAACCTCGGCACGCCCTTCCTCGACCTGGTGACCGATCCCCAGGATTTCGAAGCCTTCATCGTCGAGGTCTCGAGCTACCAATTGGAAACGACCCGGACCTTCAAGCCCAAGGTCGCGGCCCTGCTCAACGTCACCGAGGATCACCTCGACCGCTATCCCAGCTTCAAAGAATACCTGGCGGCCAAAGCCCGGATCTTCGCCCTTCAGGACGAAAACGATTTTTCGGTCTACAACGACGATGATCTCCACTGCCTCCAAGCGATCGAAACCACCCAAGGCCGGCGCACCCCCTTCAGCACCGCCAAGAAATTGAAGGGCGCCTATTTTTTCGAAGGCCGCTTCTGCTGGGCGCCCCACGGCGCAGTCGAAGCCCAATTCAGCCTCGAAAAGTGCAAGCTGCTTGGCCTCCACAATTTAGAAAATATGGCCTGCGCCATCGCCTGCGCCAAGGCCGATGACATTCCCAACGCCGCCATTCAGGAAACCCTCGACACCTTCCAAGGCCTGCCCCACCGCATCGAGTGGGTCGCCGAGATCGACGGAGTGAACTACTACGATGATTCCAAGGGAACCAACGTCGGCGCGGTGGTGATGTCCTTGGCCAGCTTCGACCAGGACGTGGTGCTGATCTTGGGTGGAAAGGACAAGGGCGGCGACTACGCCCCGCTCAAGCCGCTGGTCCGGCACAAGGTCCGGGGCCTGGTCTTGATCGGCGAAGCCAAGGAAAAGATCGCCGCCGCCTTGGGCGACGCCACCGAAACCGTCGTCGCCGCCTCGATGCGCGAGGCGGTGGAAGCGGCGCGGCGGCTCTCGGTCGCCGGCGGCACGGTGCTGCTCAGCCCGGCCTGCTCCAGCTTCGACATGTTTCGGGATTACCACGACCGCGGCCTGCAATTTCAGCGGGCGGTGAAAGAGCTCAAGGAGGGCGCCGAAAGTGCAACGCCGGCCCATTGATTATCCGCTGCTCGTCGTCACGCTGCTGCTGATGGCGATCGGACTCTTGATGGTCTACTCGGCCTCGGCGATCTACGCCCAGGACCTCTACAAAGATTCCCACTATTTTTTGAAAAAAGAGGTCATCTTCATGGCCCTGGGTCTGACCCTCATGTTCGTGGTCAAGACCATCGATTACCATTTTTACTACAAGCTGACCTATCCGATCCTCGGCGCGACGATCCTGCTCCTGCTCATTACCTTTATTCCCGGCATCGGCCACAAGGCCGGCGGCGCCCAGCGCTGGATCGGCATCGCCGGCTTCACCCTCCAGCCTTCGGAATTGGCCAAGCTCGCGATCATCATTTTCATGGCCTACACCCTGGCCAAGAAGAAGGAGAAGATGAAGAGCTTCAAGGTCGGCTTCATGCCGGCGGCCTTTGTCGTCGGTTTCGTCGCGGTCTTGGTCCTGGCCCAGAAAGACTTGGGCACCACCTTCGTCATCTGCCTGGTTAGCTTCGTCATGCTCTATATCGGCGGCACTCGGATCAGCTATCTCTTCGCCGGCATCGTGGCGGCAATCCCAGCCCTTTATTTTCTGGTTTTCTCGGTCGACTATCGGCGCAAGCGAATCATGGCCTTCCTCGATCCCTGGGAGCACAAGCTCGACGAGGGATTTCAGATCATCCAATCCTACGTCGCCTTCAACGCCGGCGGCCTGACCGGCGCCGGCCTGGGCCAAGGCAAGCAGAAGCTCTTCTACTTGCCGGCGGCCCACACTGACTTCATCTTCTCGGTGGTCGGCGAGGAGCTGGGGCTGATCGGCGTCTTCTTCGTACTCGGCCTCTTCGTTCTATTTTTGGTCCGCGGCTCCAAGATCGCGAGCCGGGCTCCCGATCTCTTCGGCACTTATCTGGCGGTCGGCATCACCTCGCTGATCACGGCCCAGGCCCTGATCAATTTCGCGGTGGTGATGGGCTTGCTTCCGACCAAGGGACTGCCCCTGCCCTTCATCAGCCACGGCGGCACCTCGCTGCTGGTCATCTGCGTCTTGGTCGGCATCCTCCTCAACATCTCTTCCCAAACCGAGAAACCCGATTCCCATGAGTGAGAGCGCGCCCAAATTTCTTTTCGCCGGCGGCGGCACCGGCGGCCACCTCTTCTCGGGCATCGCGGTGGCCGAGCGCTTGCGCGAGCTCAAGCCCGCTTCCCAAGCCCTCTTCGTCGGCACCCGAAACGGGCTCGAAAAGGATATCGTGCCCCAGGCCGGCTTCGATCTCGATTTCATCGAGGCGACGCCGCTCAAGGGCTCGGGCTTTGGCGCGCGGCTGCGCAGCCTGCTCCGCCTGCCCAAGGCCTATGCCCAATCCAAAAAAATTCTGAAAAAATTTAAGCCCGACATCGTGATCGGTATCGGCGGCTACGCCAGCGGGGCCATGACCTTGGCCGCCCACTACGCCGGCCTGCCCACCGCGATCATCGAGCAGAACTCGATCCCCGGCTTCACCAACCGCCAGCTCGGCCGCTTCGTCAGCAAGGTCTTCGTCGCCTTCGAGAAGGCCAAGGAGTTTTTCTCGCCAGCCAAGACGGTTTTGACCGGCAATCCGGCCCGCCGACTGCAAGCGCCGGCACCGGCAAGGGAGGCGGGCAAATTCTGCCTCTTCATCATGGGCGGCTCGCAGGGAGCCCATGCCCTCAATGTCGCGGTGCTGGAAGCCCTGCCCGGCCTCAAGGACCAAGCCGGCCGCTTCCATTTCATCCATCAGACCGGCAACCAAGATTTCGAAGCGGTGAAGGCGGCCTACGCCGCCGCCGGCTTCGGCGCCGAAGTCTTTCCCTTTTCTCAAGATTTGGGGCCTCACTACGCTCGAGCCGATTTGATGCTCTGCCGGGCCGGGGCCGGCACCATCGGCGAGCTCCAGAACCTCGGCCTGGCCTCGATTCTCGTGCCCTATCCCTTCGCCGCCGACGATCACCAGCGCTTCAACGCCGCCGAGATGGTGGCCTCGGGCGCGGCCGAGATGATCCTCAACTCCGACTTAAACGGCGCCCGGCTCAGCGAACGACTGCGGCACTACGCCGAGCATCCCGAGCAATTAAGTGAAATGGGGAAAAGAGCCCTGGTCCTGGCCAAGCCGGCGGCGGCCGACCGAGTTTTGGAACATTGCCTGGACATGATTGAGGTGAAGAAATAAAAAGGAGGCCCACGCCGCAACCTGGATTCTCTTCAAAAAAGAATCTACGGCGCGGCCTCAAATCCCACGGGGGTTCCTCTTTTTTCCGGAACCGTCGGACGAATGGTTTCATCAGAGGGATTTAGCAAGTTCGAGACCACGGCTTTATACTATTGAAATAATTAAATATTTTTAATTCCCTGGGTAAGGAAATTTAAGCTTCTCCTTTTTTCGATGAAAGAGGTAGCATTTCGTTACCATGGCTTCCTTACCCTCCAGCCTGGATTCTCTGTACAGTAACAAACGCTTACTCCAAGACGTTCGTGGGGTTGAGACTTGGGAGCTT
>JBIOXX010000167.1:0-2465 GCA_044869875.1 bacterium
ATGGAATTCGGGCCCCGGGCCCTCGGCGCCCGGTCCATTCTCGGCGATGCCCGCAATCCTCAAATGCAATCGACGATGAATCTCAAGATCAAGCAGCGCGAATCCTTCCGGCCCTTTGCGCCGGCGGTGCTGGCCGAGCGGGTCGGCGATTATTTCGAATTTTCCGGCACCAGCCCCTACATGCTGCTGGTCGCCGATGTTCAATCCGGAAAGCGGCTTCCCGACCGAAGCGACGGCGCCTTCGGAATCGACAAGCTTCGCTGGCCGCGCTCGGTGGTGCCGGCCGTCACCCACGTCGACTATTCGGCTCGGCTCCAGACGGTGGATGCCGAAACCAATCCCCGCTTTTACCGGCTCTTGAAGCGCTTCGAGGCTAAGACCGGTTGTCCGATGCTGATCAACACCTCCTTCAACGTGCGAGGCGAGCCGATCGTCGAAAGCCCCGAAGACGCCTATTGCTGCTTCATGGGCACCGAGATGGATTATTTGGTCGTCGAGAATTTCATCCTGAGCAAGGAAAGGCAGCCTCGGAAGGGCGAGCCCCATTGGCGTCGTCGTTTCGAGTTGGACTGAGATGAATCGCAGAGCTTCATTGAAAGAATTGCGGCGCTTCGGCCTCAGCGTCGGCGCCGTGATCCTCGGCCTCTTCGGCTTGGTTCTGCCGTGGATTGCCGGAAGAGCCTTTCCGCGCTGGCCTTTCTTCCTCGGCCTGCCCTTGATGCTGTTAGGCACAGCTTGGCCGGCGCTGTTGCGGCCGCTGCATTTCGTCTGGATGAAGCTGGCCACGGCCCTGGGCTGGGTCAATACCCGGATTATTCTTGCCATCCTGTTTTTTCTGATATTCACTCCACTGGCTTTGCTTCGGCGCTTGCTCCGAAAAGACCCGCTCGGCTTGCGCTGGGACGAGGGCGAATCGACTTACTGGCGACCGGCCGAACTGAATTCGAAACCGCGCTTCGATAGGCCTTTCTGATGACCGACCTGTTCAAAGATCTCTGGCTGTTCCTGGCCGAAAGAAAAAAGTGGTGGTTGTTTCCGGTCGTGCTGGTTTTGGTTCTGCTCGGCGGCTTGGTCATCCTCGGCCAAGGCAGCGTTTTGGCCCCCTTCATCTACACGGTTTTTTGACCCTCTCCCATGAAGCGAAAGTTCATGTTCATCGCGGTGTTGGTTCTCACGGGTTATCTCCTGCTCGAGGCTGGGACCTGCGTCTTGATGAAAGCAAACCGTCTGCATGGCGAGATGCCGACTTTTTCGTGGAATCGAAAAGGGACTATTTTCTTCCAGGATGTTCCGGCCGAATGGGCGACTTGGCATCGACCTAGCTCGACCGCTCGTCATATTTTGACCTGCGTCGATCTTCAGTACCAATTCAATTCCGACGGGATGCGGGACCGGCCTCGCGAGCGCCAGGGTCCGCCGTCGCGAGTCGTAGTCTTGGGAGACTCCTTCATCGAGGGTTGGGGAGCCCAAGAAGCGGATCGCCTCAGCAACTTGTTGGAAAGCGCCAAGGGAAAGGAATTTCTCAATTTCGGCACTTCCGGCTCCTTTGGCCCCCTTCAGTATTATTTAATCTACGATCATTTGGCCAAGCTCTTCACCCACGAAAGCATCCTCGTTGGCATATTGCCGGCGAACGACTTCGACGATGACGATTACAATCAGTGGGTGGGAAAGGGGCGAAGAAGGCCTTTCTGGGTCGGTCGTGCGCCGGATTTCACCCTGACTTATACTCAAACCAAGCCAAAGACCTTTTTTCAGAGCTCGCTCCGCCCCTTTTTCAAGGAGTTCTCTTATTTTTATAACGCGGTCGAAGATCTCTACAATGGATTGACCCATGGCGCGCGTAATAAAAAGGAAGGGATAGGCTCGCGTTTTTACGATTTCACCGAGGAAGAATTACAGAGGATGATTTTCTCCTTGCAGAAGTTACGCGAAGCCTCTCGAGGCAAAAAACTGACTCTGATGCTTATTCCCATGATCGCGGATTTGAAACGCTACGACCGGGACGGCAAATCCCCTTTGGCGTCAAAGTTGGAGGCCTGGGGTCAAGGGCAGGATGTTGTCGTGATCGACCTCTTGCCGTGGCTCCACGATTATCAGAAGGATTGGGCGGCTTACTCCCTGCCTTGCGACGGTCACTGGAGCGCTCAAGGCCATCGCGCGGCCTTCGAGCTTGTGCAAAAATATTTTTAAATGGGGTTAGGCCGCCTCGGTGGCAGGGTAATCGAGGTCCCGAGACCTCGCTTCCGAAACGGGCCCCGGGATACCCGGAGCTAAAACATTGTTAATACTCGGCTTTTCGATGAGTCTTTCGCAAAGACTTGGTATTTCTTTTGCAAAAAGCTCAGCTGCACACCAAAACAATCCCGATATTTAATCGCGGATGGGGGGCATCCTAATGAAGGAGTTCCCATGAGCTGCCCCCAGATTTCGTCCCACGTCGTTTCCATTCACCAAGAAAGTCC
>JBIOXX010000168.1:0-4890 GCA_044869875.1 bacterium
TATCGAAGGAGGTAGCGGCGTCTCGGTCATTCAAAGTCCAGGGCACCGGTCCCTGGGCAATCCCCTCGACGATGTCGCGATAAGTTTCATAATTCTCGATGGCATGGGAATAAGTCTCGCAAGGCCAGACTTCCCCGTCCTTTTTCCCGACTCGGGTCGCGTTCGGTCCCGGAAGATCGAAATCCACCACCTGGCAACCTCGATCCATCTCGGAATCGTTGACCCCTTCGTCTTTCAATTGGTGATAGACCTGAGTCGCCATGCCGTCTTCGGATTCGCCCCGATCCTTGGGACGGCGGAGGTTGTTTTTGAGAAGATCCTGCTGCGAAGGAAATACCGCGTAGCATCCGGTCAAAAAAATCGCAGCCGCGCCGACCAAGACAAGTGGAAGCATGCCTAGGTATCGAAAATTAAAGGGGAAAGTTGTCAGGGCCACGGAATTATTCGGACGACCAGATTAGGATTAAGTCACGGCCATATACATAGATGCTTGGCACTACTCTTCAGGCTTGGCCAGCCGCGGCAAGAGGGTCGTCGCCTTCTGAACTCCGATGAAGTCGAGCCGTTCTTCGGCTCGGGTGACGGCGACGTAGAGTAAGTTGCACTCCTCGTCGCTGCTCGCCTTGTAATTCTCCTCGGAAGGCTCGACGATCAAGACGTTGCGAAACTCCAAGCCCTTGACCTGATGGACATTGGTGACGGTGATTCCGGGCGAGAAATCGAATTGCTCGCGGTGACCCAAGCGGACCGCGGGATAGCCGATCTTGCGCAGCTCCTCGACTAACTGCACCGCCTGCTTGGGCCAGCGGCAGATGATGGCCGAAAGCGCCTTGGCGCTGTCTTTCTGGCGGGCGGCGATCCACTGGCCGACCCGAAGCGCCATTAAAGTCGGATTCTCGACCCGGCGGAAGGTCGGGATCGGCCCGCGGCGGCCCGAGGAAACGTTCTCGGCCCGGGTGAAGCGTTGGCCCCGCAGGTGCTCGGCCACTTCCATGATTTCGGTGGTCGAGCGGAATGAAACGGTGAGCGAGATCGGCATCGTGTCGGTGAAGCCGGCGTCCTTGAGCAGTTCGTTCCAGCCGCCGAAATCCCTTCCGCCGACGATTTTTTGGGCAACGTCGCCGACGATCGTGACGGTGCGCTCATGGTCCAAGGCATTGAGCAAGGCCCGAATCTCGACGCTACCAAAGTCTTGGGCCTCGTCGATGACGATGTGGTCGCAGAGACCGAGCGCCTTCGGCGATGTGGCCGGGTAATAGCCGTGCTCGGCGTAAACCAGGTGGAGCAAGAGCGGATCGTCCTGGGGCTCGCAGACCTTTCGCTCGATCTGCTGCTTGAGCTGGGCCCGGACCGAGTCCCAGCGGCGCCAGAGTAGGTCTTGGCCGAGCAAGTCGGAATAGAATCCAAACAAATCGTCGACAAAGCTCTCCTCGGGCCGATGGGGCCGCTTCGAAACGTAATCCAAGAGCGCCTGGAGGCAGAGGCTGGAGGACTTGAAAAGCTCGAGCTCCCGAGTTTTTTCGACCGGACCGCGGGGCCGGGGACCTACCAAGTCGTTGACCAAGTCGCCGGCCCATTGGGAAAAGGTCCGAAGCTGGACCGAGGGAATCTTCAGCTCCGGCATCGTCGTTTCGACGTAAGCCTTGAGCGAGCGGTTGAACATCACTACCAAGCATTTTTCGGGCTGGGCGTCGCTATTGTCCTCATGGAGAAGCCAAGCCAGACGGTGCAGGGCCACCGTGGTCTTGCCGCTGCCGGCGATACCCTGGATGACGATGGGCTTTTGGGGATTCCTGGTGATGAGGCCGAACTGCTCGGCGGTGATCAACGAGAGGATCGGTGGGAGATGACCGTCGTGCTCCTCGCCCCGGGAAAGGGCCGGATGGAGCGATTGGATCTTCCAACCATCGCCGGAGCGGGCAATGACCCCTTCGGCGGTCTCGATGCTTTGCAGATGGTCTTCGATGCCCTGGTAGGAACGCCGCAGCTCGATGAAACCTTCATGCTCCTGGCCTTGGATGGTTTCGCAGAACTCCTCGCCCTGGCGATAATCGTAGTAGAGCTTGCTGATCGGGGCCTTGCGCCAGTCGATGATCCGCTGATCGGGGAAGCTGGCGGTGCTGAGCTTGAATTCGATCGCCCTCCCGCCTTCGTTGAGGATCACCCGGGCGAAGTAGGGTTGCTCGGCCAGCGACTCCAGGTCCGTGGATTTATTCTTCCGCAGCCGGGCCAAACCGTGAGCCACCGCTTCGTCGCTGGCCAAGGCCGCCTTGTCCTCGTCGCGGCGGGCGGCCACGATTTGGCTGGTCAAATCCCGGGCGGTCTTGCGGTCGAGCTCAAAGTCGCTCCGGGTTTGGCGCATCTCGTTCAAAATCGCGGTGTGCACCGACTGCCAAAGCTCTTCCTCATTTTGACCCAATTCTTGGGCTTCATTTTCAGTAAGGGACATAAAAAGATTCGCGACTCCATGGTGGAGTGCTCTTTCACCAAATCTCTTCCTCTCTTGTCAAGGGCGGGCTTGGCCTCGAACGACATGCCGTGAGGAGTGCCAGGCATCCCGGCAAGATCGCAGAGGAAAATCGGTATTCATCCGCGCAAAGAACATTCGCTATTTCTCGCAAAATAAGCTTAATCTCGTACCAAGCTCGGGCTCATTTTTCAGGAGATCCAAATGCATTTGAAATCCATCGCCCGCAGCGGAGCTTTGTTTGCCTTACTTCTTACCTTCTCCCCAATTGCGATAGCCGGCTCCGCCGAATCGCCGAGCCTCAAAGATAAAGACCGGGATAACGTCGAGGTGACGATCCGCGACAGGGATTATGTCGTCCGAGATCGCGACCGCGACAACGTGGAATACGTCCTTCGCGATCGGGAATATGTCTTTCGCGACCGAGACAATGAATACGTCTTCTCGACCGACAGCTTCAACCAAGCCCTGGCCGCCCATCCCAACGTCCGCGACTATCCGAGAGACTTGAGCGCCGAGCAAGAGAACAACCAATTGCTGGAAGCCTTCACTCAGATCGAACTCAAGATTAAAAACAAGACCCCGCTCAGCGCGACTGAGAAAGCGCTAATCCTGTCCGCCCAAACCAATCGGGATTTTGCCGCCTTGACCGGCCTCCTAAAGATCAAGGCCAATCTAAGCACCTCGAAAGACTAGGGCGGCCGTTTGGGCATAAATTGCACCCAAATTTTCTTCTTTCCCCGCTACTTCCAAGCTACACTTTCGGGGTGGCAACTTATGGCAATTGTCTTGAGCTGATCGGCAACACGCCCACCGTCGAGCTGACCAAGTTCGACGCCGGGCCTTGCCGGCTCTTCCTCAAGCTCGAAAACCAAAATCCCGGCGGCTCGATCAAGGATCGCATCGCCTTGTCGATGATCGAGGCCGCCGAAGCCGAGGGCCGGCTCAAACCCGGCGGCACCATTGTCGAGGCAACCGCCGGAAACACCGGCATCGGCCTGGCTTTGGTCGCCAAGCTCAAGGGCTACCGCATCGTCTTGGTCATTCCCGACAAGATGAGCCGGGAAAAGATCGAATACCTCAAGGCGATGGGTGCCGAGATCGTCATCACCCGCTCCGACGTCGCCAAGGGCCATCCCGAATACTACCAAGAGATGGCTGAGCGGATCGCCGCCGAGACCGGTGGTTTCTACGTCAACCAATTCGCCAATCCGGCCAACCCCCTGGCCCATGAAACCTCGACCGGCCCCGAGATCTGGGCCCAGCTCGGCCACGACCTCGACGCCGTCGTCGTCGGAGTCGGCTCCTCCGGAACGATGACCGGTCTTACCCGCTTTTTCCAAAAGGTCCAACCTTCGCTCGAGTTCATCTTGGCCGATCCCGAGGGCTCGATCCTCGCCGAATTCGTCGAGACCGGGCACATTGCCCACGAAGCCGGCTCCTGGCTGGTTGAAGGCATCGGCGAGGACTTTGTGCCGCCGATTGCCGACTTTTCCATGACCAAAAAGGCCTACAGCATCGGCGACCGCGAAAGCTTTGCCCTGGCCCGCGAGCTCCTGACTCGCGAGGGCATCTTCGCCGGCTCCTCGACCGGCACCCTGCTGGCGGCGGCGCTCCGTTATTGCCGGGAGCAAAAATCGCCGAAACGGGTTTTGACCTTCGCCTGCGACAGCGGCAGCCGCTATCTTTCCAAGATGTTCAGCAATACCTGGATGAAGGACTTGGGCTTCATTTCCGAACATGCTCACGGCGATTTGCGGGATCTCATCTCGCGGAAGCACGAAGAGCACGCCACCGTCTTCGTCTCACCCGACGACACCATCAACACCGCCTATGCCCGAATGAAGCTCCACGACGTCTCCCAAGTACCGGTCTTGGACGGCAACCGAATCGTCGGCTTGGTCGACGAGTCCGACGTCCTCTTCGCCATCTTCGGCAAACGGACTCGCTTCGACGCCGGCGTCAAGGAAGTCATGAACACTCATTTGACCAAGCTTAAGCCTTCGGATGGGCTGGCCGCAGTGATGGAGCTCTTCAAGAAAGGCTTCGTCGCCATCGTCGAGGACGAGAACGGGGCCTTCCTCGGCATCATCACCAAGATCGATCTTTTGAACTACCTTCGCAGGGGCAAGAAATGAGCGGAAAAAAGCTCGGGTTCACCACTCGCCAGATCCACGCCGGCCAGGATCCCGATCCCCTGACCGGCGCCGTCGCGGTGCCGATCTACCAAACCTCGACCTACGCCCAGGAAAGCCCGGGCCGGCACAAGGGCTTCGAATACTCGCGCACGCAGAATCCGACCCGCTTCGCCTACGAGCGCTGCATCGCCGACCTGGAAAGCGGCACGCGCGGCTACGCCTTCGCCTCCGGGCTTGCCGCCAGCGCCACCCTTCTCGACCTGCTGGAGCCGGGCGCGCACATCG
>JBIOXX010000169.1:0-4544 GCA_044869875.1 bacterium
TGGCCTTGTCCAGCCTGCTGCTCAACCGGTCGGTGGATCCCAAGCTGGCCATGACCGGAGAGATCACGCTGCGCGGCGCGGTGACGCCGGTCGGCGGCATCAAGGAAAAGGTCATCGCCGCCCACCGAGCCGGCATCGAGCGGATCCTCATGGCAAAGAAGAACGAGCGCGATCTGAGGGATATCCCCGAAGAGGTCCGCTCGGGTCTGAAATTTGAATTCGCCGAACGGGTCGAAGACGTGCTGCGGGTCGCATTAGGAGTCGAATTGCCAAGGGAAGATCCCTCGCTGTCGACCTCGCCCTGGGCGGCGGCCTCTTAAAAACTTCGATTGCCGCCGGGACCGCCTCTGGGTAAAAGTCTCCCCAAAATCAGAGAGGGAGACCCTATGCGAAAAAACATTGAAGCGGCCCTATTCCTCGTTGGCTTGGCAGCGATCCCTGGATCGATCCAAGCGGCGGTTTTCAACGTCAGCAACTCGGCTCAATTGCAGCAGGCCTTGACCGATGCTTCCGTGTCGGCTGAAGACGACACGATCAATGTCGCCGCCGGCTCCTATCTCACTGCCGACAACGGCGGCGCCCGCTTTGAATATCTCGTTGAAAGCATCGACCCTGCGGCAGGCAGCTTGACCATCCGTGGTCAGGGAATGGACCAAAGCCTCCTCGACGGCGGCGGGACCTCGGAAGTGTTGGACATCCAGGATTACGCCTCCACCGGCAGCATTCTGGTCGAAAACCTCGGCTTCCTCAATGGAAGCACCGACACCTGCTTCGCCGGCGGCTTGGCGGTCAACCTCGGCTCGAATTCGACCATGGATCTCACCGTCCAAAACTGCGCCTTCGACAATAATATTTGCCCGGTCAACGGCGGTGCGGCGCTGTCGAACTTCAGCGGCCCCGTTACTTTTACCAATAATTTGGTCACCAATAACCAGGCCACCTCAGAGGGTACCGGCGGCGTTTTCTTCTCGGTCGCGACCCCCGCGCCCTTGGTCATCAACAATAACGTTTTTTACCGGAACACGTCGGTCGTTCAAGGCGGCGGCTTTTATGTCACCACCGCCGACACCCAAGTCACGACGATCACCAACAACACCATCATCGAGAATGAAGCCGATCTGGGCGGCGGAATTTACATTGCCCAGAGCAGCGACACGACGGCCAATCTCTACAATAACATCGTCTTTGGAAACATCTCGGCCTTGGATCCCAACAACGCCGACATCTTCAGCCAAAATCTCAGTAACTCGACTTTGAACGTCTTCAACAACGATTTCAATTTGCTCAACAACTCCGGCGGCGCCACCCTGAACCAAGGAAGCAATTTGAACGTGGATCCGGCCCTGGTCGACCCGGTCGGCGGGAACTTCCAACTGAGTGCCGGCTCCCCCATGATCGACCAAGGCGATCCGGCGGCTCCGTCGATGCCCAACTCAGACTTCGCCGGAGATCCTCGCCCGGCCATCGCCGGAACCAATCCCGACATCGGCGCCTTTGAATTTCAGCCCACTCCCAGTCCTAGCCCCACTCCGACTCCGCTTCCTCCGGGGCAGCCGATCATCCAGGGCGGGTCTTGCGCCCTTGGAAGCACCCCGGCTCCTGCGCAAAATATTTGGCTCGGGCTTTCGACCTTGGGTCTATTCGTTTTTTTGATTTGCCGGACCGCGAAGGGTTGGACTCGGTCTTGATTTCATAAATAGTGATAGATCAAATAGAAATGCGAAGCCGCGCCGGCCACCACTAAGCAGTGCCAGATCTCATGGAAGCCGAAGCGCCCCGGCACCGGATTGGGTTTTTCCAATCCATAGATGGCGCCGCCGACCGAGAAACAGAGCCCGCCCAAGACCAAGAAGAAGATGCCCGATTCGTGTACGGTCTGGTAGACCGGCTTGAAGATCAGCAGTCCCAGCCAACCCATTCCTAAATACAGCACCAGCATCACCCAACGCGGAATCGCCGGCCAAGCCGCTTTCAGCACGATGCCCAAAACGGTAAGGCCCCACACCAGGCCCAGGATGACCCAACCCAAGGGTTTGTTCAGGAGGAGAAGACAGAAGGGCGTGAAGCTGCCGGCGATCATCACGAAGATCGCGAAATAATCGAATTGCCGCAGGACGTGGTTGGTCTTGGCCGAGCCATCGACGCCATGATGGAGGGCGCTGAAGATGAAGAGATTGATCAGTCCGAAGCCGTAGATCGACATCGCCAGCAGGTAATAGGGCCGATCGAGGTGAAGACCCTTGAGGAGGAGAAGGCCGGTGCCGATCACCGCCAGAACGGCTGCCAAGGCCGAAATGCGAGTGTTGTAGACCTCGTCGGTCACCAGGGTGCTGCCGTCTTTGCTAAGCGGGATGTGGGTTTCCGGATAGGACATGATTCTGGATACAACGTCGGCGCCGGAAAGACCATAAACTCTTTGCCGTTGGCGGGGAGCCGCCTTATGATCCGGCCCCAGGAGACCCCATGAAAACACTGCTGACCCTTTTCGCCCTCGCCTTCCTCTTCGCCACCACCGCTCAAGCCGCGGCCCCGGTCTTCGGCCCCGGCGGCCTGCCCTGCTCGAAGTACAACCAAAGCACCGGCGCCGACAAAGACGCCTTCCGCTATTGGGGCCAGGGTTATCTTTCGGGAGTCAATTCGATGAAGGGCTTCGATCTCACTCGCGGCAAAGATCAGGCGACGGTCTTAACGTGGATCGACCAGTACTGTCAGAGCAATCCAACGAGCAGTTACAATGGGGCGGTGGATTCGTTAATTTTGGATATTAATAAGTAGCCCCATGAAACGAGTAAGGGATTTCCGGGCTATTCCAAGGCAAACGCCAGTGATCGGGATCTTCGTACCGATAGCTTTTATTAACTAGGTTGAGGATCGAGCTGGTGCCGGCGGAGATGTTCTGAATGCCGTGCCAGACCTGGGGCGGGATGGAGACGACCGTCGGCCTGGCGTCTCCCATTTTAAACTCATTGATTTTGCTATAGGTCGGACTGTCGCCACGGGCGTCGTACAATACCAATTTCATCATCCCGTGGTTGCAAAAGATTCGGTCGAAAGCGAACTCATGAGCATGCCAAGCCGACAGCCTGCCGGCTTCAAGCTTAACCTGGAACACCTGCTCGACCCCTTGCTCGTCCAAATTCCAGTCGGCCCGGAAAATCTCGGTCAAGCATCCCCCGTCCTTCGGCACGTGGGAGATTTCTTTGAAACGAACGTCGGCGATCAAGGATTGAGAAGTAAATTGCCAGTCCCGGGTGATGCTTTGAACGTCTTTCGTCGCACCCGGCAACAGCCAATTGGGATTAAGATGGGTCGAGCCTTGGCTTTTCATGGTCTTGAAGCCCTCGATTTTTTTTCAACCTTTTAACGAAACCGCCCCGGCCTGGATACAAGAAAAAATTGTAAAAGGATATGGGTTCGAACCCAGCCAGGAAAAGGATTCTCTTCGCGATTTGGATCAGGGTCCACTTCAGCGAATAGCGGAGGTTGACGTACAAATTGGACGCAATTTCGCTTAACTCTTTTTCCCTAAAATCCGGCTCTTGGAGGATCCGGTTGAAATAAGCCTCATTTTCGTGAAATTCGCGCCGGGCGTAGACCTTGCTTCGGCTGCCGCTTTGAAAAAGGACCGCCGTCAAATGAGGAATGGCGAGTAAGCTTTTTTTAGCCTTCCACGCACGGTGGAGCCAATCCTGCGACGGCACGTTGTAAATCTTGAGGAAATCTTTCCAGCCGCCGATTTCCCGATAAAGTTCTCTTTTGAACAACCAAAGGGAAACCGGCACAAAGAGATAGGGCTCGTATCGGTTTTTGGCTGCCGCATGCGATAGACGCTTCGGGCCGTCTTGGCTCACGATCTCGCCAATCGTGAACACCAGGTCGGCGCCGCTTCGCTCGATTTCACCGACCGCCTTCGCCAAATGATCGGGCAGCCAGAGATCGTCATGATTGAGGATCGCCAAGTACCGGCTCTTGGCCAGCTCCATCCCCTCGTTGTTCGGGCCGTATTGATTCCCGTAATTTTTGGGTAAATTGAGGAATCGAATGCGAGAATCCTGAAAAGAAGCGACGACCGCGGCGGTATCGTCGGTGCAACAATCGCCGATCACCAACAATTCCCAATCTCGATAGGTTTGGGCCAGAACGCTGCGAATGCTGAAATTCAGCACGTTGCTGCGATTATAGGTCGCCATAATCACGGTCACGAGGGGCACGGCGGCGCCTCCGGGAATGAGGTTCTTCTTAAGCTTTAAAATCAACCGGACTTAGATTTCCAAAATCTTGCGTAACTTCGCCAATGACTCTTGATGCTTCTTCGGGTTTATTTTTTTTATATTCATCAGCTTCCATTGAAGACCGGGAAGTTTTTCAAGGCCATCTATCTCCAACAAATCCCATTTGGGCTTGCCTTCTTTAACCGACAAGAGAAATTGCCGTTCTTGGGTCGATAGCTCGGCCCTTAGTTTGCGTAAAAGCTCATCTCTAGCCGCCACAAGTTCTTCATAAGCGATGGGCCCCGTTGTCATCCCGACAAATTCGCGCTGAAA
>JBIOXX010000170.1:0-8662 GCA_044869875.1 bacterium
CCAGCTCGACTAGGCCGTTAAAGCCATAACTCATCGCCGCCGATCCGATGGAGAGCCGGTGGAACTGGCCATCCTGAGCCGGATAGTCGTAGTCGCTGCCCACGATCTCGATGCTGTTGGTGTTGGGCGGCTGGTTGCCAAGCACGCTCCGGCCGAAGAAGCCGTTGCCGTTGCCCATGCCGCTGGTCAGCACCATCACCAAACCGCCGAGAACGAGGCCTCCGTGGGTGCTTCCCCACCAAATCTGGTGACCGGTGTCGCCTTGAACCGCCTTGTTGAGATCACCGAAGGCCCCGACCGAGCCCAAGACCATGAGGCCGTCACGGGCGGCGATGGTCGGAACATTCAAGCGGAAAGCCCGGGCTTGGAGGTTGGTGATGCCTTCGGTTTGGCCGGAAAGGTATTCGGATTCCGAAGGCAAGCCCGGCGTTGCGGCCAAACCAATGATGTTGGCGGTGAGCTCGGTGCCGAAAAGCACGCCCAAGCCGATGCGCTGACCGGTATTGCCGTAGCGGAACTGCTGTTGGGCCCGGTAGGCCATCGAGCCTTCGTTCCATCCGGTCAGCAAGCCGCCGATCATGGTGCCGGCATTGAGCAGTGAATATTGAGAGCCGCTGCGGTCGATGGCGAGAGAAATAATCCGCTGCTCTTGATAAGCCGCCTCGGTCTTGCGAGCGCCATTGAAGCGGATGGAATTGGTGAATAACTGTAGCCCGGTCATGGTCACCGCGGCGTCGCTGACGGCCTGATTCTTCTTGAGGACGTCCTCGGAGGTCTCGACCTTGCCGCCGGTCCAAGGCGCGTTGACGTGGTAGGTCGCGAAGAATTCCATCGGGATGCGGTTGGATTCGGGCAGGCCGTTCTTCCCGACGTTGAGGTAGCTGGTGAGCGGCAGGAAGCGGACGCCCAATTCCATTGGGCCGTAGCCGCCGCTCAGAAAATCGCCGTCGTTGAACACCGAAAGTTGGAAATTGCCGTCGCTGCACTTGGCGTCGGGGTTGGTCGTCGATTGGCACCAACCCGAGCCGAGCCCGATGCCGACCCGGGTCCGGCCGAAAAGGCTGAAGAAGCCGCCCTTGCCGCGCTCGCCGGCGAGGGGATCGGAATACTCGACCATGCCGAAACGAACGCCGGCCTGACCGAACTTGGCGTTGTAGACCGGATCGCCCAAGGTCGGCGAGGCGCTGTTCAGCACGCTCAGCGGTTTGGCGTCTTGATAGTAGGCGTCGGCGAAGAAGCCGAAATCCTTGTAGCTGAACTCGGTGCCAAGCGAGATCGCGACGTCGGAACTTTGATTTTGACCGAAGCCTTCCTTGGGGATGACTCCCAAGGTCAAATAGCTCGGAACGATGCGGAAAGTGTCGTCGACGAAATGAAAATTGGTCGTCACCGCGTTGAAGCGCCAGCCCGGAGGCGGCCCTTCGTCTTTCTTCTCTTCCTTGGCGCCGGCTGCTGCGGCCGGCTTGGCCTCTTCCGGCGGCTTGGGCAGGGGCGGCAAGGTCTGGCGAAGCTGGAGCGCTTGGCCGGAGTTGTCCGGCGACTCGAAGCGACCGAGGATGCGGTGCATGTTGTTGAGAACGACTTGGTTCAGCGGGTCCTTGGAAAACTCCGGATCGGCTTTCCAAGTGTCCATCAAGTCCTTGAGCTGGGCCGGCGTCACCTTGGCGTCGCGGTTCATGTAGCGGGTGAAGGCATCCATCACTTTCGACAGCCAGGTATGGCTCAGCCGATAGTCGCGGTCTTCTTCCCACTTTTTCTGCAAGTGCTTGGGATCGGCGGTGTTGGCCGGATCGATGAAAAATTCGGAGCTTTGGAGGTAGTTTTTACGCTCTTCCGAGGGACTGATTGCGGGACTGTTGGGACTGCCGCCAGCCCCTTTCACGCCAGTGGGCGGACTCATGATGTGCCTCCGATTGAAACCGAGTCGAAGACACCAATTCGTGGCGCATTTTTATCCCACGCTCCACCTGGTGCCCCCCTCTCATAAGGAATTGTCGGTGCTTTCCGGGGAAGGTTGCTGGCAATAAGCATGGAAAATCGCCTGCTTATGGCGCAACTCGTCAAAAGCGGTAGGAAACTTTAGATATTCAGGCCCTTCTGCCTTCATGCCTAAAATTTAAGCTAGCCTAAAAGGTGCCCTCGGCGGTCAGCATGAAGCGGCTCTGGCCGTCGGTCTGCATACCCAGTCGGGCGGTCGGCCGGGGGTCGGGCGAAGCCGGCGCCGAGCCGTCACGGCGGTTCAGTTCGTCCTGCAAGCGGCGATTTTGAGCCGGGACATATTGCAGGTAGTGGCCGAGGGCGAAGTCGAGGAAACCGCTGATCCCGTAGCCCAAGAGCATGCTCCCGGTCTCGAGCCGGATATATTGCGAACGTTGGTTCGGATAATCGTAGGCGCTGCCGGCGACTTCGATGACCCGGGTGTTCGGCGGGTTGTTGCCGAGGATCGACATATTGAAAAATCCATTTCCGCTGCCGTCGCCGCTGGTCAGGATGAGGGCCAGGCCGCCCAAGGTCAAAACGCCGTGGGCGATGGCGAAATGGGCGTCGATGCCGTCGCGAATCACCCGCTCGGTGTCGCCGAAGGCACCGACCGCGCCGAGCACCGCCAAGGCGTCGCGGGTCAAGACGGTCGGCCAGGCCAATTGAAAAGCCTGGCCCTGCAAGTCGATGGTGGCGGTGCGAGTCGCGCTGTCGATCCGCTCGCCGGGAACGGCGGCGGCGCCGATCGCCAAGGTCGCCATTTCCACGCCCATCAAGGATCCGAGGACGACGCGTTGGGCGGTGTCGCCGTAACGCAAGCCAGTTTGGAGACGGCGAGCCATGCCCGACTCATCCAAGCCGCCGAGCACGCCGTTGAAGAAGGTTCCGAGGTTGGTCTGGGCGTAATTGGCGCGGCTGGCGGTATCGCCTTGAAGCGTGATGATGCGCAGGCCCTCGTAAGAAGACTCCTGGAGCCGGCGATAGTTATTGAGCCAGAAGTTGTTGAACATCCTCAGCCCGGTGAAGGTCACGCCGGGCCAAGTCGCCTCGGGATGAGGCACCGCGGCGCTGTCGGCCACCTGGGGAGAAGTGAGATGCCAAGTCAGGGAAAATTCCAGCGGCACTCGGTTGGTCGAGGAAAGACCGGTCGACGCGGTGTTCACGAAGAGCGCTTGGTTGTTGAGCAAGCTGCGAACGCCGAGCTCGAAAGGGCCGTAGCCGATGCTGGCCAGATCGCTGTCATTGAAGGCCAGAAGCTGGAAGGTCGAATTGTTGCAAGGCATGGTGCTGCCGTCGGCGGCCTGAATGCGGTCGCACCAACCGGCGCCGATGCCGAGACCGGTGCGGGAGCGTCCGCCGATGATGAAGGAGCCGTAAAAGCCGTTTTCGCCGCGGCGGCCGCCGAGAGCATTGCCGTATTCGACGAAGCCGACTCGCAGCGCCAAGCGGTGATAGCGGGTGTCGGGCGCGCCGTCGGGAACGATGTTGGCGCCGAAGTATCCGTCGGCGAAGAGATTGAAGTCGCCGATCCGGAACTGGGCGCCGAGCGAAACGCCGGCGTCGGCATTCTGCAATTGGTTGAGGCCTTCCCGGGGCAGGACGCCCAGGGTGTAATAGCTTGGAAGGGCGCGCAGCGCAGCGTCGGCAAAGTGGATGCTGCCGGTAATCGCTTGCAATTCGGCGCCGCTGCGGGTCGAACTTCGCGGCGGCTCGCTCACCGGCGCTTCGGCCGGCGGCGGTCCGACGATATCGAGGACGCTCCGGGCTCGGGCTTCATTTTCACCGTGAACGGCAGCCAATGAGCGGCGGAGATTCCGCAGCGCCAGCGCCTCGACCCCGTCGGAGTGAGCTTCGGCAAAAGTTCGAAAATCGCGGAGGGTGGTGGTTTGTCCGGCACTGACCGAATCCTGCCGCCCCGAAAACACCGCTCTCAGTGCATCGAGCGCCAAGTACAAGGTCGAATGTTCGAGACGAAAAGCCTGATCTTCCCGCCACTGGGTCGCATAATGACGCGGGTCGGCGGTATGGGCCGGATCGAGAAGCAGCTGATCGACATTGAGAAAATCGGAATCGGTGGATGCTGACCCGGTGCGTCGTGCCGCATCGGCTCTAACTGGGGGTGTCAAGGGGACCTCCGCAAAGGCGAAAAGGGCCCCCTTTTCAATTTAAGTATCGGATTCCAATAGGGAGAGTTGCGGCTTTAGGGATTGAGCGGCGCCGGCAGAATATCTCCATTTCCACATTCGCCGCTGATTGTCCCCTCGGCCCCGTCCTTGGCATACTGAAAGAGAAAGGTCACTCCGTCGGCGCATTGCAAAAGTGCGATCCCATCCTCGCCGGTGCAGGACGCGAACAACACCGGCGGCGGCGCCGGCGCGCAGCTTTGGCCGGAAGTGTCGGTTCCGACCGAGTCGCCCGAGTCGGCCGGCACCCAAACGGTGGCTCCGGCTACCGGGTTTCCGACGCTATCGGTGACCAAGATCAAGGCCTGACTGGGAATACCGCCCTCAGCGGTGAAAGAGCCGCAGGAAGCGCTCCCCAGCGCCAAGCTGACTATCAAAAGGCTGAAACTCTTCTTAAGGACTCGGGATAGGTTCACGAGCGGGGTTTACCTGAATGCGACCCTAGGGGCAAGGAACGGGTTCGCAGACCATTTTGCCGTCATCGCCGCGACGGCATTTCTCGCAGCGTTTGGCCGCGAGAGTGGTCGGATGCTTTTTTTGGATTGAAACCGCGGCGCCGGCATCGCCCGCCTTCAAAGCGCCCAGGCCAAAGGCCAAAGCCGCCAAAGTCAGCCATACCGTAAGTTGGGGTTTCATTTTCCTCTCCTTTTCCCAAGAATTCTCAAAAAACCCTTGGAATATCAATCGAAATACTTATCGACTCTTCTCTAGGAACGTTGACTAAATATATTTGATCTGCCGTCCTTGGCCGCTGGCTTCCTGCTCCTTAAGCTGCTTCATGCGGTAGACGTAGGCTAGCACCTCGGCAACGCCGTTATAGAGGTCCTCGGGAATCTCGGCCCCCTCTTCCATCTCGAACAGGGCCCAGGCCAAGGGAACGTTACGCATGATCGGAATCCCTTCCTCCGTCGCCACCTGCTTGATCATCTCGGCGAAACCGCGCTGGCCCTTGAGCGTGATCTCGGGCGCCACCATCGTCTCCCGGTCGTACTTCATGCAGACCGCCACGTGAACGGTATTGGCCACGACGACGTCGCTGGCCTTGACCGCCTGCTTGGCGTCGCTGAAGGCGAACTCGCGGTGTAATTGCTTACGATGGCCTTTGATGTGGGGATCGCCCTCGTCTTGCTTGTATTCGCGCTTCACCTCGTCCTTGGTCATCCGCATCTGCTTCATGAACTGCTTCTTTTGGACCATGAAGTCGATGACCGAGATCACCAAGAAGGCCAGCAGCACCTTGAATATGAAGCTGGAGAGCATGTCGCCGCCGATCATGGCCGAGTTCTGGATCGGGATCGTGGCGGTCTGGAGGATATGATAGATGTGGTCGTCGACCGTCGAATAAGCGAGGTAGAAGACGACGAAGATCTTGGCGATGTTCTTGGCCAGCTCGATGATGGTCTGGGTCTTGAACATGTTCTTCAAGCCTTCCAGCGCATTGAGCTTCTTCATCTGGGGCTTGAGCGGCTCCATCGAGAAAATCGAGCCGACCTGCATGAAGCCGACGAAGCCGGCGACGATCGCGCCGGCCACCGAAATCGGCAGGATGATCTTGAGGAAGGTGAGGAAACCAGCCTTGCCCAAGTCCCACATTTTTGTTCCGTCCATGGCTTCGTGGGAAATGACGGTATCGAAACAAAGCTTCATCAGCTCACGGAGCTCGTTGGTGGCGGCGCCCATGCCTAAGGCAATGATGCCGAACATCACCAATAAGACCGCAATCGTGCTCACGTCCTTGCTTTTGGGGACTTGGCCTTTCTTACGAGCCTCGCGAAGCCGTTTGGGAGTGGCTTCTTCAGTTTTTTCGCCGGAGCTCTCGGCCAAGAGGACGAAGGATTGGCTTGTGAAAACGGCGACTTAGTCGGCTAAACCTCGACTAGATCCTCCGATTTCCTTGCGGGGCATTCCTGCCCAATTCTCTACAGATATCGGCAGTTTAACACCCGGGAGTTGTGGTCGGGAGGGGTATTTCTCCTCTCCGCTTTTAAAGCTCTTTGGCGTAGTCCCTGGCGAAGTAGCTGATCAAGATATCGGCGCCGGCCCGCTTCAGGGCCGTCCAGGTCTCCAAAACCGCGGCCCGCTCGTCAATGGCCCCGGCCTGGGCCGCAAACTTGATCGCGGCATACTCCCCACTGACCTGATAGGCCGCCAAGGGAACGTCGAAGCGCTCGCGGAGACCGCGCAAAATGTCGAGCGAGCTCAAGGCCGGCTTGACCATCAGGATGTCGGCGCCCTCTTCCAAATCCTGCTCGGCCTCGCGGAAGGCCTCGCGGTAATTGCCCGGATCCATCTGATAACCGCGGCGGTCGCCGAAGCGCGGAGCGTTGTCCAAGGCCTCGCGGAAAGGCCCGTAGAAGGCGCTGGCGTATTTGACGGCGTAGGACAGGATCGGCAGGTGCTTGAAGCCGGCGGCGTCGAGCTCATCGCGGATCTTCTGGATCCGCCCGTCCATCATGTCGCTGGGCGCGATCAGGTCGGCGCCGGCCCGAGCCATGCTGCCGGCAATCTGGCTCAAGACCTCGAGGGTGGCGTCGTTGTCGATGCGAAAATGTTCGCCCTCCTTTTGGACGATGCCGCAATGGCCGTGATCGGTGTAGTCGCAGAGGCAGACGTCGGCGATCAGGAGCAGCTCCGGAATTTCTTTCTTAATCAGCCTTAAAGCCTGCTGGACCACCCCGCTTTCCCCCCGACCCGAGCTGGCCACCGCGTCCTTGGTTTCGGGGATGCCGAAAAGCAGGACCGAGCGGATTCCGGACTTGACCAGGGCCTCGCATTCCTTCAGAGCCTCGTCCGGAGAAAATCGAAAAACCCCAGGCATGGCGGCGATGGCTTGCCGCTCCTTTTTGCCGGCCTTGATGAATAGGGGCATCACCAAGGACGAGGGATGAACCCGCACCTCCCGGACCAAGTCGCGCACTAGGGGATTCTCGCGAAGGCGGCGCAACCGGACAGTGGGAAACAAAGCCATATTAAGCTCCTGAAATGACGAAGGAATGACGCAACAAAAGTCGGCGTCGGACGAAATTCGACATAGAAAGATTTACTTTAATTTTTAGGTATTTGAAAAGGGTTTTGCGTAAATTGCCGGAGGGGAAGCCGGCGGCTGACGCAAATCAAGCGCGTTTTCGAGGTAAGACGAAGGCGACGCTTTGCTTCTGGAATTCCGGTTAAGAGGGAGTCATGACCACTGATTTGCACCTTCGATTGGGGACCTCGGGGCAGGGTTCGGGATCTCAAACTTCGGCTGAAAACAGCCATCTTTCCTTTCATGCCCAACTCCGGGCCCAAGTCGGCAGCAGCCTTCCGGTATCGGCCCAGCAAGAGCTGGAGAGCCTTGGCCGCGAACGCGACGCCGAGCTCTACCACGAGGGGCTGCTCAGCCTCGCCAGCCGCCTCGAGCGCGGCAACCACGACGAATTGGCCTTAGCGATTTATCAGGCTCAAGCGGAGTCTCTTAACTCTGTCATCCTGAGCCCCAGCGAAGGACCTCCTACCACCCAAGGCAGTATGGGATCCTTCGCTCTGCTCAGGATGACAGAGCTTGCCCGAAGAGCCGAATCCCGCCGTGACGCCCTGCTCGGCCGCGGTGACACCGGCGCCCGAGCTGAAGTTCTGGCCCGCCGTTTCTTCCGCGAGGCTGCCAGCCCTTCGGCCCTGATCGGCATGGCCGGCGCCCAAGCGGTTTTCGGGGTGACCCGGATGGCCCTGCTCTCGCGACTGGCTGCTTCGCCAACCGCTTCGATTTTGACTCGTGGAGCCGGGGCCCGCTTCGTCGCTTCGGCCGGCGCCTGCCTGGTCGAAGCGCCGAGCTTCAGCACCTTCACTCGGCTGGCCAATGTCGGCTTCGGCCAAAATCAGGATTGGAGCCTCCGAACGATCGGCCATGAAGTGGCATCGAGTTACCTCAGCTTAGGCGCGATGCGGATCACCGGAACGCTCGCCTCCGGTGCCTATCGTCGGGTTCGGGGTTTCAGCCCCGGGGCGGTGGCGACTCCCTTGCAGAGCACCTTGAATCAGGCCGGCATGTTCGGCGGCATCGTCTTGGGCCACGAAGCCGAAATCCGGCTGGGGCTGCGCCAGCGGGTCGACGGCGCGACGACGATGATCGACTCCTTGGCGATGCTGTTGCAGTTCAACATGGCTGGTCGCCTGATGCACACCGTCGTGTCGGGTCTGGGCACAATGAGCCAAGAGTTGCACCTGGGCGGTGAAATGACGGCCCAAGCACCACAGGGTCGGCCGCTAGGCAGATTGTTGCCTCTCGGCTTAACTAGTTTCGGCGCCGGTATCGCGACCTTCTTGTCCAGCGGCGTAGCCGAGGCGGCAAACCATACTCCTGCTGCGACTTCGAACTACCCTTATTTGTTCTTGGCCATGGGTGGAGCCGCGGTTGCATTTTTTAAGCTAAGGAGACCTTTGGCTCCCCAGCCCAAAAACATTCTCGTCACCGGCGCCTCCAGCGGATTCGGCAGGTTGACAACGCAGCTTTTGGTGGAAAG
>JBIOXX010000171.1:0-3793 GCA_044869875.1 bacterium
AGGGCGGCGAAGAAACTCCCGCCGGCCGCCAGCTCATCTCCTTCTTATTGTTGCGCCAGGCCCATGCCGGCGAATCGCTCGCCGAGCTGCCGAGCCGAATCGGCGCCGGCAAGGAAGTGTTGGCCAATATGCCGATCTTGGCCACGGTCAGTGGCCTTAACAAGCCGTCCCAGCGCCTGGCTTTGGCCAAGTGGGCCTTGGAAGTCGGCCTCTCCGGCGAAAACGTGAATGGCCTGACTCGCTTGATCGTGAAGGGACGTTTGGAGTTGAAGGCCGAAGGTGGGACCGTTCGAGCCTACAAAGTTCCCGGCAACCAGCAGGCGGCCAAGGCCAAGGAGGTCCTGGATCGCTTGCCCGAGCTTCCGACCGAGCTGCTCAAGGTCGACCGGTCCGGCGACGCCAAAACCGAGCAGGAGATATTCCACGTCACCGACGACATGATTATTTCGATCGATCAGCCGCCGCCGGTTCCGGAGCAAGCCCTGCCCAAGGTGACCGACGACATGATTGTCTCGGTCGATCCGATCAAGCCCAAGGGCGCCAAAGAAGAAGTCCTGCCGGTCACCGACGACATGATTGTTCCCGACGGCGACACCACGGTGCGTGTCTCCTACGACGCTCCGACCCGAGTGGTGAAAGGCGGTGACCTCGAGGGAACCAAGACCGTCGTCTCCGGTAAATCGCCGACCCTCGCTAAAGAAATCTCCGACAGCGAGGGCACCAAGGCGTTCCGCAAGAAACCCCAAGTCCGAGAGGACACGCCGGGCGGCGACACCAAGGTCGATCGAATCGCGGCCCGCAAGGGCGGCGCGCCCCAACCCAAGCTCGCGGTCGGCGGCGATGCCGAAGTCCTCGGCGACAGCCGCTCCGGTGGCAAGGCTTTCGGCGCTCGCCTCAGCTCGACCGACGGCAAGATCGACCTGAGTCTCGATTTCCGCCAGGGCAACGTCCTCTATCTCGGCGGCCGGGCCGGCCTACGTGAAACTTCAGTCTCGCTCGAGACCTTGGATTCACCCCAAGCCGAAGTCGCGCTGGTGAAGAGCGGCGGCAAGGTCGCTTACCGGGTGAAGGCCTTGGCCAAGGGCAAGGTCGAAGTTTACGATCCGGCCAAGCGAGAGTGGGCCGAGGTCGGCGCCGAAGGCCTCAATCTCAAGGCCGGTCAGCGGCTTCGGATCGGCGGCGAGGAAGTTCATTGGGAGCCGCCGGTGGCTCGGCTCAAATCGGTCAAAGCCGATCCGCCTTTCAATCAGGGAATTTACGACGCGCTCTTCGAAGCCCGCCGGGCCGAGAGCACCGAGCTTGTCTCCCTGGTCGAGACGCTCAACACCGGCACCAAGCTGCCGGAGAACGGTTGGATCAGCAGCACCGCCAACTCCACGATTCCCAATTCGGCCCACAGTCCGGTTTTCGCCGCTTGGAAACACTTCAGCGAGACCGAGACCAAGCTCGACTATGAGCGGAACGGCGCGGCGATGAGCGCCATCGCCGAGTACCGCATCGAGATCCGTGGCGAGCAGCGCATGGCCGACACCGTTGCCCGCTTGAAGGGCGAATACGGCAAGCGCTTGGTGGCGGTGGAAAACTCGGCCGAGCGCGGCGGCAGCGAATTCATTCTCCAAGGCAAGGAAGGCCAGGGCCTAATCCGCATCGTCGTTCAAGCCAAGCCGCTGACGATTCCAACCGCGGCCGAGGCCCGGGAAGTTTTTGCCGATTTCGAAAAGAACCATCTCCCCGACCTTTTGGCCGCCGTCAATGAGGGTAAGAGCGCCGAGACCGGATTGCCCAAGGGCCTCAGCTTGAGGGGGCGCTATGCCCAGAGCGTTCTCGACATGGTCGGCTTCACCAAGAACGGCGAAGGCAAGGACGTCTTCGGCAAGAATCTCGAGGATGCCTTAAGCCGGAGCGAAAAAGCGGCCACTCCTGAAGAGCGGGCCCGGGCCGGCGAGGAAGTCGCTCGGCTGGTCGCTTATCTCCGCGACGTTCCCACGCTCAAGGTCGAGGAGAATCTGATTTATCGCAGCGGTCAGCTCCGCGATTTCAGCGAAATCGGCCCGGCCGTCAAATGGCTCGAGGCCTCCGACGCCAAGGCCGGCAAGGCGGCTTGGGAGGATTATTCCCAGCTCGCCAAATACGAGATGGAGCTGCGGACCTTGAGCCAGGAATTGCTCACCCAAATTCCTCAGGCCCAGCAGAAGCCCGGCAACAAGGTCTACGACGAGTACGTCGCCGCCCGCGAGCGCTTGGACGGCGCGCTCGGCCGCTTGGAGAAGGTACTCAAGAGTTACGAAGGCAGCGAGGCCTACGTGAAGGACCAAGCGGCCAGGGCGACCGCGTTCAAGAACACTCCCAAGGAAGAGCCGATCTTCGAAGTCACCGATGACATGCTCGTCCCGGTCGAGGGCGGCGAGACCACCGTGGTCGGCCGAACGCCGCAGAAGGCCAAAATCGTCGGCGCCAGCGACAAGGGCGAGGATCTGCGCCTCTTCGATCAGGCTCAGATCGCCTGGCTCGGCGCCTTCGGCGTGGCCAATGCCGAGAAGCTCGCCGATCCTCAGTCGGGCGAGTATGGCACAACTCTTTTCAACGGACTCGACCTCTTGTTGAAAAATCCTCGGGGCGACGTTTCGCACTACGAGTGGGCGATCACCCGCTTGGTCGGCGCCCTCCGCCACACTGCCCATGCCGAGGGTGGAGACTGGAAGACTTGGCTCGAGGACACGCTGAAGCCGACCTTGGCCGCCTACGGCCGCGGCGCCGGCGGCGCCAAGCTGCCGGCGATTCCGCTGAACGCCGACCAGCAAGCCTATCTCGACGGAGCCAGCCGCGAGATCAGCGCCGACAACGTCATGGAGGTGATCAGCCAAGTTCGGGCCCGTTCAACCCAAGTCGGCCTGCGCAAATATCCCCAAGCCTTTGCGCCGGAACCTCAAGGCGTCGAGATATTGAACCTGGCGATGAAACGCTTCGGCCCCCTGATCAAGGCCCAGGATCCCAAGCTCCACGAATACCTCGAAGGCCTTAAGCCCAAGGCTCAAGCTCAGGCTTTTCCGGTCGCCGATCCGGGGCAGCCCAATCCGGTCGCGGCCCGAGCCGGCAAAGTCGGAGCCTTGCAGGGCGGGGAAGTCGGTAAGCTAGACAAGATTGAGCTCGATGCCACCCAGGGCGTGGGCGCCGATTTGGCCAGCTACCTCGGCGAACGGGTTTTTCTCTCCGATCAGGTGAATTTGCCGGGCGTCAAGATGACGCCGGAGCTACGGGCCCAATTGAAGAAAGCCGAGCTGATATTCGAGCAGGGCGGAATGATCGTGGAACTGAAGCCGGGCACCCCATTGTTAATGGAGAGGATGAGCGGCGCCGAGACGATGAACGCCAAGCCGACCAGCCCTGAGGTCGTGAAGTTCTACGAGATTTGGAGCGCCAAGCATAGCTTCGAGCCGGTCAACGCCGCGACGGCTAAGACGGCCTACACCGAGCTGAAGGCTCGTACCGACCGTTTGGGGATCAAGCTTTATTTCGGCGAGGAGCAAGCGCGCGGCGCTCGGGGCGATCTCGAAGGCGATATCAAGCATCACGGCGGGGCTTTGGTTTATCTTAATAATCTGCTGAAGCTGCTTCCCGATTCGATGCTGACCAATCTTTACCTCAAGCAGATCCACTTAAACGTCCCGCGCCAGGGTGCCGGCATGCTCAGCTCTTACGATAAGGACTCCGGCTCGGTTTATCTCTACACTGGATCTTTCACCGGGGCCCGGCGCTACATGGCAGGTCTCTTGTTCCATGAATTGGGTCATTC
>JBIOXX010000172.1:0-4962 GCA_044869875.1 bacterium
AAATGAATGGCATCCAGTGGAATGTTGATCGTGTCGACCCCTTCGTCCGAAGCGACCGGGCCCTTCTTATGGCAAGCGGCGGCGCCCACCACGAGACCCGCAGTCAAAGCGAGAATGAAAATTTTCCGATAGGCTTTCATGGTCATCGTCCTCCGTTTCCTAATAGGCAGCATAATGCAGCGTGTTAACAGTAGACTTTAAAGAAGGCCTTCCGGCCTGGTCAAGCAAGAAAATCCGATAGTTATCTTCGTTAAGCTTGGTTAAAATTTTAGCAAAAGACGGACCAAACCTTGAAAAATCTGCGAATTCATCTGCTTCAATTCCCCACCGTGGCCGGCCAACCGCTGCGAACCTTGGCCCGGGTCGAGCGCTTTTTGGCCGATTTTCAACCCCGAGCCGGGGATTGGCTGCTCTTTCCCGAGATGTGGCCCTCGGGCTTCTCCTTGGACGAAGCCCCGCGCCTTCGGACCGAGACTGGGGCCTGCTTTGCCTGGCTCCAAGCTTATGCCCGCCGGTTCAAGGTCTACCTTGCCGGCTCGATGTTGGAGCTGAGCGGCCGGCATGGCTTCAATCGGGCCTACGTGATCGGGCCGGCCGGAAAATTAAAGGCGGCCTATCGCAAGATTCATCTCTTCGAGCACGGCGGCGAGCATCTTCGCTTTTCGCCGGGCAAGAAGCCGACTCTTCTCTCCAGCCCCTGGGGCAAAGTCGGGCTGGCGATCTGCTACGATCTGCGCTTCCCCGAGCTCTTCCGCCGGCTCTCCAAAGCCGGCGCCAAGGTCTTGCTGATCCCCAGCGCTTGGCCGCGGGAACGGATCGATCACTTTCTCAGCCTGCTCAAGGCCCGGGCCATTGAAAATCAAGCCTACGTCGTGGGAGTGAACAAGGTCGGGCCGGGCTTCCATCGGGCGCCAGTGATTTACGGTGGCCATTCGGCGGCCTTCGATCCCTGGGGCAAAAGCCTGGTCGAAATGAATTCGCGAGCCGGCCGCCGCACGGTGGAGCTCGATCTCGGCTATTTGGAGGAGATTCGACGGCGCTATCCCTTTTTACGCAGCCGCGTGCTAGGCTAAGCTCCGGAATCTATGGAGGATGCTCGGTTGGAAGGGCGCAGTAAAAAAGAACAGCGGCTCTATCCCCGGAAGCCGATCCGGACTCAGGTGGTCTTCGAAAACGAAGACAGCGAGGGCCTGCTCTACTTCTTTTCGACCGATATCAGCGCCGGCGGGCTCTTCCTCGAAACCGATCTGCCGATCCGTCTCGGCACCCAAGTCTTTCTGCGCTTCAGCCTCATCCCCAAGGCCCGCCCGATCCAGGCCACCGGCGAAGTGGTGCGGGTGATGCGCGACCAAAACGAGGAGGGCGAGGGCAAGATCGGGATCGGCATCCGCTTCATCTATATTCATCCGCTGGATCGGGAGCTGATCCAGGACTTCATCGGTCCGGCGACGGCCCAGCGGAAGTGAGCGCTATTCCCTGAACAACTTCATCCCCACTTCGTAGAGTCCCGCCAAATCGTGAATGTCGTGCTCCAATTGGGGCATGATCTTGAAGATCAGGCCGTGGTGCGCCAAATCCAAGCGCTCACGAAAGGCCTCGATCTCGCGGCGGTCGTGCTCGGCCAGGCTGTGGAAGAGATAGGCCATCTCGCGGTACTCGGCCTGGGTCTTGGGCTTGAGGGCCTTCGGCGGCTCGGCCGGCCCCCCGGGCTTGAGCTGGACCCGGTTGAAGACGAAACCGGCGAAGGGCAAGGAATTCTGCTCGATCTTGCGGTGGAAGTACTCGGCTTCGCGGAGCGGGATCGGTTGAGGCGCCGCGATCAACAAAAACCCGGTTTCCTTGTCATGCAACAGAAGCTCGACCTTCTGGGCCCGCTCTTGGAAACCTTCGAGCAGGCCCGAAACCGAGACCAGCATATGAGAAAGGTCTTGGAGAAACTCGAAGCCCGCAACCTTATCGAAAGTCTTGAAGACCCGCTTCACCGAGCGGTCGAGCATCTGAAGCGAACTCTTGCCGACAAAGAGCGAAGGCTTGAGGAACCACTTCATCACGCTGTCGCCGACCATCGCGCTCATCTTGCCCGGGGCATCGAGGAAATCGAGGGCGTGGCGCGAGGGCGGCGTGTCGAGGACCACCAAGTCGTAGTCTCTCTCCTCGACCACTTCGTAGAGCTTCTCCATCGCCATGTATTCCTGGGAGCCGGCAATCATGCTGGAAAGATGCTGGTAGAGCTTGTTCTCGAGGATGGACTGGGCCTTCTCGGGGCTGGGAGCATATTTCAAAATGAGAGCGTCGAAGGTTCGCTTGGTGTCGAGCATCATCGCAAAGAGCGGGGCCTTGGCTTCGATGCCGGCTTTTTTCAGCTCCGAGCGGGGAATCTCTTTTTCCTGGTAATCGATCTTCTGGATGCCAAGCGAATTGGCCAAGCGTTTAGCGGGGTCGATGGTGAGGACGATGGTCTTCAGCCCCTGAGTCGCAGCGTAGAGGGCCAGAGCCGCTGCGCTGGTAGTCTTGCCGACGCCGCCCGATCCGCAGCAGATCAAGACCTTCTTCTTCTCGATCAGGGTCCAGAGTGGGCTTTTTTTGGCGGCGCTCATTCGGGTTTCACCAGTTCCTGCTTCAGGATTTCGCTCAAGCGCTCGGCGACGCGGATCGGATCGCTGGTCGAATAAACCAGCGGCAGCTCCAAAATTTGGCGCTCGCCGATCCGCTCGCGCAGGCGTTCGCTGTAGAACTCGGCCTGCTCGCGCCGTCGCAATTGGCTCTCGAGCATCGGATTGTGGACCTTGTTTTTCTTCAAATCCTGCAGCGAATCGGCTTCGAAGATTTTCGGCCACATTGAATTGAGCAGGATCGGCCCGACCGCGACCTTGGCTTGGCCGCGAAGCTTCTCGTCCATCTCCACCGCCTCGTTGACCGGCATCTCCTCGGGCAAAGTCACCAGCCAAACCAAGGTCTTGCTCGAATCGCGGATCAAGGTCAGGACCTCTTGGGCGTTGTTCTTGAGCGGCCCGACCCGGATCGCGTCGACGACGACTTGGGGAACGGTGAGCAGCGAGAGGCTGTGACCGGTGGAAGGCGCATCGACGATCACTAAATCGAAAGTCGGCTTCTTGCCTTGGCGGGTTTCGTCCTCGACCAGGGCCCAGATCTTTCCGATGGTGAGGAGCTCGGTCAAGCCCGGCGCGGCGTCGATGAAGTGGCGGACGTACTTGTTGTTGAAGACGGCATTGTAGACGAATTGGAATTTGACCTGGCGGAGGACGTATTCCTCGAAAGCCGACTCGGGGTTGAGGCGAGCCAGCGAAATGCCGTTCTTCACCGCCTTGGGCTCGTAACCGACCTCCTCGGCTTGGAAGAGCTCGGCCAAGTGACTGAGGCCGTGGGTCTCGACCAGCAGCACCTTGAGGCCGTGGCGCGAAGCCAGAAGCGCTAGAGCCGCAGCGGCGGTGGTCTTGCCGACGCCGCCCTTGCCGCTGACGATCCAGAGCCGGCGCTTCAGCAGATCGTTCAATTCCCAATGCTTGGCCATGAGAGGGAGATCCTAAATTTTGGCGGGAGATGCAAGGAGGAACGAGCGCTCTATAAGGGCCACCGCAGCGTGAGCGGGTCCTGTCACGTCGACACCCCCACCGTCCTCGCTGCGCTCCGGGCGGCGGGGGCCCCCGTCGTCGCGCCACCCGCTCCCGAAGATGCATCGCGAAAGATCACCAAAATTTTTTAAAAGGCAGGAGGGAAACAAAAAAGGGCTGCCCCTTTCGGAGCAAGCCCTTTTTCGAGGGAGGTAAGCTTGTTTGCTTAGGCCGCTTTGCGGCTCAAGGTGCTCAACCGCTTTTCGAGGCTGACGATCTTCTTTTCCAGCTTCACGACTTCTTCTTGGGTCGGGATGCTGAGAAGCGAGAGCAATTCTTTCTTGGTCTGGTTCAGCGTCTGCTTGGCCCGTTGAATCAGATCGTTGTCGCCGAGGTTCTCGACCAAATGACCGAGGTTCTTGCGGGCGTCGTCGAAGATCTCGGAGAAATTCACTTTACCCGGGATCAGCTCGATCTCCTTGACCGATTGAATCACTTCTTCGGCCAAGCGGCGCACTTCGCGCTCGACGTCGTCGCGGGTCTCGGTGGCCAGCGCAAGCAGTTCGCCTTTCTTCAACCAGCTGAACAAATCGTCGAAGCTTCTACGGAGCTCACGGCGGGAGCGTTCTCCCTTTTTCACGATTTTCTTGAAGAGCCCTTCGACCTCGCCTTCAAACCGATTGACGATGCGATTGATGTCCTCAATGCGCTCGGCAATTTTTTTCTTGGCGTTCTCGACCGGCGATTTCGGCGCCTTGACTGCTTTTAATTTCTGAACCTTCTTTGATTTCTTAGCCATCTTGGGCTCCCTCCATCGGAAATAACCTGCAAAATTTTTCATTATCCTTACCCTTCCGCGTTTACACAGCGCGTCATCGGCTGTCAACCTCTTTTTTTACGCGGCGCGTTATGAAACGACCGGCCGCAAATCGATCATCCGTAACTGTATAGATTTACTGCCATTCCACTCGTTCCAACCCGGAACGCAGGCGAGGTCGACCCGGCTGGACAGGGCGGGCCGCTTTTCGGCGAGGCGAAAACCGATGGCCCCCAGCGAGTGGCGGCCGGCCTTCACCTTGAGCCGCAAATGGCGCTCGCCGACGATCCGGCTCTCCTGGACCTCGACCCCCCGAAGCAGCAAAACCGGCTCGGGATTTCCGAGACCGAAGGGCTCTAAGCGCTGGAACTCGGCGAGCAAGGGGGCCTCGATCAAATCGAGTTCCGACTCGACGTCGACCCGCAGCGAAGGCGCGAAATCTTCCTCGGCCACCCGCTGCCGAACCTCGCGATCGAAGTCGATGACGAAAGCCTCGAGTTTCTCGCGCGGCAGAGTCAAACCGGCGGCGTAGAAGTGGCCGCCGAATTTGCTCAAGTGAGCTGCGCAAGAACG
>JBIOXX010000173.1:0-2210 GCA_044869875.1 bacterium
TTGGCTTCTAATTCGCGCAGCGCCGCGGCGGCTTCGGCATTTCCGAATTTAACGAGGGTTTCCAAAGCTAGCTTGGCATTCTTTCTTACGATCCGAATTGGACTGGCGGTATCCGCGAGATGGACCTCGATCGGCATGCTGCCCAAAATCAAGGCGACCGGGCTGTCCGGAGCCAATTCCCCGGCGAGCGTGAGCAAATGATCGGAATGGGTCCGGGCCGTTTTCAAGAGCAGCTCGAAGGCCGGCAAATTTCCGTGGCGGATCAAATAGACCAGCTGCATGGAGACATCCTGCTCATGACGTTCCAAGCTCGGATCTCGAAGATAATTTTCAAAAGGCTCCATCGGCATGGTTCGCAAGCGCTCGGCAGCCGCTATATCTCCGGCTTCGGCTTGGTCGTACCATTTGCCAATCGAAAGCAGGCCATGGCGCTTCATGGCTCGGCTCTCTTCGAGGAGAGAAAAGGAAACATCCTTCACGACCGGGATCTTTTTGGGCTCCATCGGCTTGGGACGATTCTCCCAATAATGTTTCAGCTCCTCGGCCATGACATCGAGGTCGTATTGGGGCGTTCCGTGGGTCGGTTCATATTTGTCGCTCTTTGCGCGAGTGAAATCGATGAAGCGGGCGTCGAGCACCTCGCCGCTCTCCCCGAGCTGAACCAGAACGTTGAGAAACTCGGGATCGCCGTGGGCCAGGCCACTCTCATGCAAGATCGAGAGCTGCTCGCGGAGGAGAGTCTCGACCTTCTTCATTTGCTCCGGAGAAATTTCGCCGTCCTGGATGAGATCGTGGAGGTTCCTGCCGGCGACTTTTTCCATCAAGAAGCCGGCTAGGTTGCCTTCGCCATCGCTCAAGACGCCGTCGATCCGCGGAGCCAGCCGGCGATCTCCATAAGTCAGGTCGGCGATGGCGTCGTAATGGGCGAGAGTTTCCTTGAGAAATTGGCGGTAAAATTCCGAATCCCGGAATTCAATTTTATTTCCCTCCCATCGCGCGCCTTTGGGTAAGAGCAGAATCAAGCTGGGATCGCCGGCGAATTCGAAGGCCTGCATTCCGCCGCCGGCGCCAATGGGTTCTTTCCCTGCGAGCGAGGAGATGTAGTCCTGGGGATCTAAAGTCTTTCGGGGAGCTTCGGCGGTCGCTTCGGCTGGGGCAACATCGGCCGATGCCGTCGAGAGGAGCGTCGCATTGGGTCTCAGCAACCAACGCTGCAGACCTTCCCGGATCGGCTTGGTAACCGGGGCCGCGAGCAGGCCGCCGGCTTTCAGGGCGATCAGAAAAACGAAGCGCTCCTCCCAAGCTTGGAGCGAAAATAAGGTTTCCACCGGAAACACCAGGTCGAAGCCTTGGCCTTCTTGCAGATTCTTCCGGTTGAGCTCGAGATTCTGGGCAATCGCTTCCCACTGTCCAAAAGCCAGCAGCTCGGCGCCAAACCTTCCCAGCCGCAGCGGAATCCCGGTCGTCAGTTGGTTAAGCAGCACCTCTCGTTCGGCACGAATCAACTCCTCGCTGAGTTGGGTCTCGACCTTTCCGACCTTGGCCAGGGCCCGAGCTCGGGCCAAGGGAAGGACCAGATTTTTTTCAACGGCGTGAAAGGCCCGGCCCAAAAACGCGAACATCCCGGCGTTCATCGCCATCTCCCAGCCAAGGCCTTGGACATTTTCCGAAAAACTCAATTTGGGATCGAAAAAATTCTGATCGTAGACCCAGCTCGTGTAACCTCGCTCCGCCACCGTGAAGGCGGCGGCATTGGTACCGAACTTGAGCAGGCTCAAGCCTCGAGTCAGCCCCAAGGTCGTCGCCGCGCCGCCGATCAGCTCGGTCGCTATCCCGGCCGTCATCGCCGAAGCCGTCACGATCGCCGCCGTCACGGTGCATTGGTTGATCCGCTGCGAGTCTTGGTAGCCCTCCAGTAGGCTGGCATGCTCTTGGGAATTTTCGAGCCGGATAAAGAGTTTCCGGGCTTTGGCGTCATGGCCCTCGGTCAAGGCGCGGTGAACCGCGATGTAACGAGTCTGCATCTCGAGATAGGCCGAAGCTCCATCGATCTCGGATTCCGAATTTTCCCGATAGGACTCATAAGCCAAAGGTCCGCCGCCAATCAAAGCGGCGATTCGAAGGGCTTGCTTGCCCAGATGAATGATCCCGTCGGTCATCCCGGCCGAATCGTGCATTTCGCTATACAGGTCGATCCGCGCTTCCACCGA
>JBIOXX010000174.1:0-2338 GCA_044869875.1 bacterium
GCTGTCATCCTGAGCGAAGCGAAGGACCTCCTACCCACCAAGGTGGTCATAGATCCTTCGCTGGCGCTCAGGATGACACAGCTGAAATGCTGAAATTTTATTGGTACGCCAAATGCGACACTTGCCGCCGAGCCAAGAAATGGCTCGAGGCCAAGGGCAAGAAATTCGAAGAGATCGACATCACGCTCGATCCACCGAATTTGTCCGAGCTCAAGGGTTACGTCGCCAAGAGCGGCCGAGACTTCAAAGACTTCCTCAATAAAAGCGGAATCCAGTATCGCGAGCAGAACATGAAGGACAAGGTCAAGACCTTGCCCGAAGCCAAGATCCTCGAAATGCTCAGCAAAGAGGGCCGGCTACTCAAGCGTCCCATCGTCACCGACGGCAAGAAAGTCACGGTCGGCTTCGACGAGAAGGATTTCGCCAAGCATTGGGGTTGAACCCCTTAATTCTCATTTTCGGCTTTCCATCCTCTCGAATGCCTCAGTACAATCCTTGACGAGGGTTAATCAGAACAGGGGTTACCGCTAATCAACCGATGTTTCTTTTGGAAAGGTGGGACGCCTTTCTGTCTGTCGCCGTGTGTCTCGTCTTTCCGGGAAAAGGGGGTGTGGTATGAAAGCCTGGTTTACGGGACTTTTGGTCGTGGTTTTGATGAACGCCGGTTCGGCCTGGGCCGGCTATAAAAAAGACCTTGTCGTTTCGACAACCGCCGAGTTGGTCGCGGCGATGAATCCCCAAAATGCCGGCAAGACGATTCGGATCCAGGCCGGAACTTACTGCCCCAACGCCCCTTTGACTTTGCCGGAGGGATCGCGAGTCCTCGGCGGCGGTAAGATGGAATACGAAAATGGCCTCCCCGAGGGATTCCGAGCCGGAACGGCAACGGAAATTATTCCCGCCGACGGCGGCAAGCAGTGCCCGGCGGAGCAAGGCTTTTTCAGCGGAAATTGGGTGATCCGCCTGACCGACGGCAGCAGTCTCGAGGGGGTCAAGATCAGCATCGACTTGACCGCGGGTTATACCTTCGCCGCGAACACGGTGATAATTCATGCGAAGGGCGGTCAGACGATTCGGACCTCGATGTCGGAGTGCGATATCCAGGCTCGTTCCGGTCCCTTCTCGATCGTGCCGCCGGGAATTCCGGCGGGGCGGGCGATTCAGATCATGACGGGGGATGGGCCTCCGAACCATGATTTGCCGGGCGACCCCAAAATACGCGCGGTAATCTCGAGGTCGATCATTCGAGGGAGTAACACCGTCGCTCTCTTCAACGGCCAATGGGAATCGAAGGGCGATGTTTTCTTGGCGCTCCATGACAATGTCTTCAAAGAAGCAAATTGGTCCTTGGATTTGGTCGGCGGAATCAGTCGCATTGCCGGCGGCGTGACCAATGTCGCCGAAGGAACCGTGACTGAGGTCCTCTCGATCGGAAATCTTTATCAAGGGGTGGGAGAGAGCTCGACCGGTTGGCTTCTGACCGCCGGAGCTAATGGCCCGCCGCCGGGCTCGCCGTCCTCGAATCACAATAGCCTGACCATAACAAGTCTCAACGACCGAATCGAGAACGTCGGCATTGGCCTCAATGCCCGCGCCGCCTTCCGGCGCAGTCCGGCCCACGGCTACGTCAATGACAACACCACGGACCTTCAGATGATCGGCACCACGATTTCGACGCTCACGACCCAAGACCCAAATTCCTTCACGGCGGACTTGGTCTTTTGCCCGGTCGCGGGCCAGGGTTCGGCGTTCACTGTCGACAAGGTCGGCGACGGAAACTGGGTTTACGTTTCGGCCCTCGGCCTAGACGGAAGCGGTGTGCGGGATAATCTCTACGAGTATTTCGCGGGCATTTGCGGCTTCATGGATAGCACCGGCGACGACAACGGCCTTACTTTTTGGGGCAACCTGAAGCTATGGAACGTCCTCAACAAGAACATCGATCCTGATCCGCCGGCGGAGCTCTTCAGCTTTTAAGATCAGGGCCGGGCTTCGAGCACGATGTTGAAAGGCGTTTCGGCCGTCCGACGGATCTTGGCGAAACCGCCCTCCCGCAAAACCTCGCGGAGCTTGGCTTCGCCGGCTTGGGCTCCAAGCGCCGGGCCGTTTTGGGCCAGCGAGGCCGGGACGCAGACCGAGGTCGAAGCGGCGTAGAAGACCCGGCCGATGGGATTGAAGTTCTGTTCCGGCTTGTCGCCGGCATTGGGCTCGACGATCATCCAGATGCCGTCCTTGGCCAGCGTTTCTTTCACCCGCCGGGCCGCCCCCACCGGATCGCCCATGTCATGCAGGCAATCGAAGTGGGCGACGAGGTCGTAGTTCTCGCCGGGATAATCGG
>JBIOXX010000175.1:0-3576 GCA_044869875.1 bacterium
TCGCGACTTGAGGGATGACCGCCGCCGCCTTAGTCCATGGTCGCACGACGCCCAGGATTTTTTCGCCGGCGAAACCGAAGGTCTTCAAGGCGCCCAGGGTCAAAGTCGTCGACAGCAAATCTTTGCCCAGCGCTCGCGGACTCCAATCCAGGTTTTCGCCGCCATATTGGCGAAGCGCGCGGTTGCTTAAAGTAAAAGTAGGCGTCTCGAACAAGAGCCCAAAGCCGGTGGCGAGCAGTCGATTCCGCCCTTGAGCCAAGGCGAAGGCCTTGGCGAATTGGAAGGTCGCCGTTCCCGCCATCATCGGCAAAATGGTTTTGTAGCTGGTCGCCTCGTGAACGAAGCGGCTCAAAAGAAATTCGAAACGGCCGCCAAAGGAGCCGCGGCCAATCATCGCATCGGCGCGTTGGGATGCCCGACTTTTGAAGAAGTTTCCCGATTCGGCCAAATGGGAATAGAGACCGGCCGCGGTCTCGATCTCTCCGGCCCGCTCCAGCCGGCCACTGAGAACCAAGAGGCCACTTTCCCGTAATTCGGGATCCTTTTCCCGGGAAAGAGCCTGCCATTCCTTGGAAAATTCAGGATTTAACTGGCTTGGCGCGAGGCCGAGGATGGGCCGTTCCGACATGGGTTCATGAAGGTGGGAGCGACTCTCTTATCGAGCGGAATGACGCCAAGTTGTGAAGCTTATTTCACCCGGATTTTCTTGAAATCCAGTTCCTTGGGCGACTCAGGATATTTCAAATTCATCGCATCCATCGTCTTGCACAAGACCCGGCTCACCATCCAATTGCGGTACCATTTGTGGTCGGCCGGAACGATATACCAGGGAGCCTCCTTGGAGCCGGTGGCCCCGATCGCGTCTTCGTAGGCCTTTTGATAGTCGTCCCAAAGCTCCCTTTCCTTCAAGTCGCCAAGGTTGAACTTCCAACGTTTCTTCGGCGTGTCAACCCGGTCCTGCAATCGCCGCCTTTGCTCGGCCTTGGAGATGTGGAGGAAGAATTTGAGGATGACCGTGCCGTTGTCGGCCAGTTGCCGCTCGAAATTGCGAATCTCTTCGTAACGCTGCCGGCAAACGTCCTTCGACACCAAGCCGTGAACCCGGGTGACCAAGACATCCTCATAGTGGGAGCGGTTGAAAATCCCGACATAGCCCCTGGGCGGCGTCACCCGATGGACCCGCCAAAGATAGTCGTGAGCCAATTCCCACTCGGTGGGAACCTTGAAGGACTCGACGACGCAGCCGATCGGATTGAAACCACCCATCACCTTGCGGATGGTTCCATCCTTGCCGGCGGTGTCCATGCCTTGGAGGATGATCAGCAGAGAATAGCGCCGCGAAGCGTAGAGCCGACCCTGGAGGTCCTCGAGCTGGGCCAGAATTTGGGAGGATTGAGCCTCGCAACGAGACTCGTCGGCGAGGTCGTCGGAGAAATCGCCGGTGTCGTCGGGCTTGAAATCGCGGAGGCGGATCTTCTTGGTCGAGTCGATGCGATATCGTTTCATAGTTTATCGGGACAGGACATTGGCCTGGGCCGGTGACGCTTCGACCTGGGCCTGGGGAGAAGGAATTTGCTCCAAACACTGGATGGAATGCCCGGTCGGATCCCAGCCGCAGTGCATGGTCACCGTCCGGCTGCCGCGCAGCCCCCAAACCCCGGCGTCGGGATAAAGGGCGTCGACCTGGATGATCCAGTTGTTCGCGGCATCCGAATAGGGACTGAGGTAGACCTTGATGGTCGCGGAGTCGAAGGACCACTGGCCGGAGGCTGAGCATTGGGGAATTTGCATCTCATCGTTGAGCTTGGATTGGCTATTGCCCTCGCCGGTCCATAAATCGCGGTCGCTTTTCAGCACCACCCGAGGAATTTTCGCCGGATCGATGGGCGGCTGAAAAGGAACTTCCTCGCAAACGACTTGACCCTCGGGCGGCCCATCGCCTTCTCCGGGCAGATCTCCCTGCTTCGGCAGGGCCCAGGCGCTGGCAATGGCTAAGGATTTCCAGGAAAAATGAGAAGGCGCCGGCAAGGAAGCGGCGACGAAGTGGCAAACTTGTTTTTTGTCGGGCGGCGGAAATAACTCGTTGCAATTGCCCCCTTGAGTCGAGGGATCGACAAAGAGCGTGGCCGTGATGTGGAAATATCCGATCAAGACCCCGACCGGAGTATCGGAGGAACAAACGCTGCCGCTGCATTCACCGCCGCCTCCACTGGGGGACGCGCCGCCGCTTCCCGGAGATCCACCCGCGCCGCCGAAGGGATCGGAAGGTCCACCGCCCCCACCACCCGGAGGGGGACCTCCACCGCCGCCGGGACCGGGTCCTCCCGGTTGGCCGGGATCGAGGGGGCCCATGGCCCCGCCGGTACCTGGCCCGGCGCCGCCACCAAGACCCGCGATATGGTTCCCCGGATCGTCAAGGGCGCCGCCAACTTGGGCCCCGCCCTCGCCATCCGCCGAGCCGGTCGCAAATCCGCCAATCCCTGCGCAAGCCCAAAGAGCGAGGCTTAGACAAGCCATGACGGTTAAATTAATTAGTGATTTTGAAGACTTATTGATGTGAGCCCGAGACACGATAAACCCCCTACTATATATCGTCCCCCTTGCCCAAAGGGATGCGAGAAATATGAGCCTTAGCGCCCCCATTTGCTAGAGAATCTTGAGCTCCTCAAGAATGGACTCCAATTTCCGGTCCCGTAAATAACTCGTCCGCAAGGCTTCGGGCAACCTTTCCGAGAAATCTTCCAAAGCCCTCTTCGCCTCCAGCAAATATTGCCTGGCTCGCTCGGGGTCTCCACGATCCTTGGCGAGTAAGCCGCGATTGAACTCGACCTCCCAAAGCGATTCGAGGTTTTGGTTCTTTTGAATATTAGCATGGGCCAGGTCAAAAAACTCCGCGCTTTTCTCCCAATCGGGCTGGGGGCGATCCCGGTAAATCTTTCCCAAGATGATGTAGATCCAGCCCAAGATGCGGTCCTCCGGCCAAAGTCGTCCGACATTCAAAGCCGCCTCGGCGTCCATTTGGGCGGGAAAAAACTTCTGCAAGCTCCAGTTCAGATAGGCGCGGTTGACCAAAAGCTGAGCTCGAAAGCGGGGCTGTTTTTTTTCGTCTAAAAGCGCCAAAGCCTGATCGAGGTAGGCGGCCTTGAGCTCGAGGTGACCTTTTCGTCCCGCGATCAGTGAAAGGTAATTCAAGGCCATGGCTTGCTGGTCCCGATAGCGATGCTGAATGGTCAATTTCATCCATTCGTAGCAAGCCTCTTCGGCCTCGGCCAATTTCCCGCCGTGGTGCAGCAAGTTGATCCATTTCTGATAGAGCGATTGCCAGAGAAAGGGATGCGGCTCCCGGCGCGCCAAGCTCCAGGCCTGGCGATAACCTTCGTAGGCAGCTTCGACTTTGCCCTGATCCTGATAAACCAGGGCGAGATTGGTTTGAGCGATCCCCGCGCAATAAAGATCTCCGGACTCGGTCGCGAGCTGAACCGCCTGCTGCAACTGCGCCTCGGCCCGATCCCAATCGCGGACGGCGCGGGAGACGACCCCGCGTAGATTGTGGACCCGGGCGAGGCCTCGCCCCTC
>JBIOXX010000176.1:0-3535 GCA_044869875.1 bacterium
TCCTCGGCGCAGCTCTGGAGCGCCGCAATCCCCGCCAATTGGACGAAGCTTGAAGTCGAGATGAAGAAATTCTGGGCCATATTTTGGAAGGTCTTGAGGAAGGCTCGGGGGAAGATGCAGTAGCCCAGCCGAAACCCGGTCATGGCGTAGGCTTTGGAGAAGCCGTTCAAGACGAAGGCCCGATCGGTGAACTCGAGGATCGAGCGCTCTTCGCCCTCATAGGTCAGGCCATGATAGACCTCATCGCTGACCAAGTAGCGGCCGCTGGCGGCCAGGGCTTTGAGCTGGCTTGAGGACAGGGTGCCGCCGGTGGGGTTGGAGGGAGAATTGATCAGGATGGCCTTCACCTTGGGGCCGAGCTTTTTTTTCACCTCTTCGATGCGGAATTGAAAGCCGTCTTCCTCTCTTACCTTCACGAAAACAGGCTTGGCTTGGGCGAAGCGGAGAAAGTTCGCGTAGCAGGGGTAGTGGGGGTCGCTGAGCAGGACCTGATCGCCGGGGTCGAGCAGGGCGCCGAAGAGCAGTAGCATGGCCGGCGAAGTTCCGGCGCTGACCAGGATCTGGTCGGGATGGAGCTTCACCCGGTAGCGCTTCCAGTAATGCTCGCAGATGGCTTCGCGCAATTCGATCATGCCGAGGGAGTGGGTGTACTTGGTGAAATCTCGCGCCAAGCCGGCGGCGGCCGCCGCCTTGACCGCGGCCGGTGCCGGGAAGTCGGGCTCGCCGACCGAAAAGCTGATGACGTCATGGCCCAGCGCTGCCATGCCGTGGATTTTCTCCATTACTTCCATCGCCAGGAAGGAGCTCAAGGATTGGCTGCGCTGGGAGAGGTTGTTTGCGGACTTCTGTGACTTCATGGGTTAAGCGTCAATGACGCGAGGCGTCTTGAACCTTCTTATGCCTCGGGGGCCGACGGCGCAACTTTCGCCGGAATCAGTCGATTATTCTAGGAATATCGGAGGGTTTTTTACCATGTCGGTCCCGAATCGAGTTTCCCCGCCACCAGGCGTAATATATGACGATGTCGAAGGCGTTTGCCGCGCCGAGCCCCTCCTTGCCGAGGAGCCGGTCTGCGAAGCGCCTCCGGTCGAAATCCTTCCCGTCGACCGCTACGCTCATATTTCGCGATCCCAGCTCATCGCCGATGCCCTCGGCAACTCTCGCCAGTCGGTCCAAAGAAATTGGGGTAGTCCTCTGGTCTATTCCCCTTGGTCGCTGCTTAGCGGCCCGGTCGCTTGCGGCTCCTCGCCCGAGCCGGTGGAACCCGGCGATCCGGTGCGGTCGGCCACTCCTCAAGGTGCAGCTTTGGTGATGAATGCCCAGCCGCTGCGCGGAAATTTGAACGGATACGATCTTTCGGGCGGAGCCGAAGCCAACGCCGTCGGCTGGTCGGTTTTCAATGCGACGACTCCGGCCGAGACCGGTACTTTCGCCTTCGTCCGCAACGGCGCCGCCGCCGGAACCTTGGTGACGGCAAGCAATGAGACCTCGGCTCTGCATTTGTCCACCACCTCGGCCACCATGGAAGACGGCTCGAGCATCGTCGCCTACACCAAGGCCACCGGTGAGGACGAGCCTTCGAGCATCGTGGCTCGGCGCATTTCGGCCAGCGGCGCGGTCGAAGGCGACGACATCACGATTTTGGCCTCGGGCATCCGCACGACTTTGCCCGACGCTCAGCTGGTCGCGACCGCCAGCGGCTTTGTTGCGGTCTATCGCGACGGCGACGGCCGTTTGATGGCCGCCGCTTTCAATAATAGCGGAGTCGCTCAGGGCAGTCCCCAGGATTTAGGACCGGCGCCGACTCGCTACGCGGTCAACCGCGACGAGGACGGCCATTGGGTTTTAGCGGAGATCATTTCCGACAATCAGATTCGGCTTCGAACCTTCGACGGCGTTCGTTCCGCCGGTGTCGATGAGACGGTAACGACCGGCGGTTTTTCCGCCAGCCCCAATCTCAGCGTGGCGATCCAAGAAGGCGGCACGATGATGGTCGCTTGGAACAAGCCCTGCGAAAGCGGCTGCAGCGCCGATCCCGACCGCGGCGGTGGCATCATGGGGGCGGTTTTCAACGGCGAAGGCGGCAGCTCCGGAGCTCCTTTCGAAATTCGCTCCACCGGCAACGCCAACACCATGTCCTTGGCTTCGGACCATCGCGGCAACTTTGTTTTCGCTTGGGAAGAGGCGGGGGCCGTCCTGGCCCGAGTCTATAACGGAACTCAGGCCTTCACCACTCCGGCCGATTTTTCGGCGATCACGACCGACGGCTCCAACTCCAACGTTCAGGCTCATGTCTCCGATACCGGACGCCTGGTCTTGACTTGGGTCCACAGCAGCACCTCCGGCGGCGAAACCTTGCAGGACCTGCTTCGGCGGGAATATCAGCTGAATTACTAAGCCGTTGTCCTTAGCAACAATCCCTCAAAAAACCCGATAAACAAGCCAGGAGTAAGGGCGTGTCCATCGGGCAATTTCAAAACCGATCCGATTCTTCTCCGGCCCCCACCGAGGCCGTCGAGGACCTGCTCCAGCGACTGGAAGGCCTTTGCCCCCGCGAAATGGCCGAAGCGCTCTGCACCCTCGAGTTCCACCAACACTTTGCCAACCAAGCTTCTTCGTTTAATCCTAATTCTCCCGGCGAAACCTCGATCTACTTTTCCCGCGGCCTCAAGAAAGAGATCCAAGGGATCTATTTGGAATTGGCCAAGCACCTCCGGGCCGAGAATCGGGACGCCCATCAGCTGATGGACCGCGTCTTCGAATTTTTCGACGAGACCATGAAGTTCCTGGCTCAGTCGCCGCTGCTGGTTTCGAGCAATTAGATCGGCGCGGCGCAACTTTTCCTGCCATCCCCCGAATTTTCCAAGCAATACCGTGCCATGACTCATTCCGTTTCAACCATTCCCGAATGGCGTTCTTTGTCCGCCGAGCGCGATCCCGAGCTGAGGGCCGAAGGATTTTTATCCTTGGCCGGCCGTCTCGAGGCACGGGGCCAAGAAGCTCAAGCCGCCGAAATCTATGCCAGCCTGGCGAATCAAGAGGGCTCGGCGATCGCCGGCGTCCGCAGCCGGGCCCGCGAACGGTTGGAAGGCCTGATGGGCGGCGGCAATTTTGGAACCCGAGCCGAAGTTTTTCTCCGTCGTTTCGTCGGCTACAGCACCGATCCCAGCGCCTTGATGGCGATGGGTGTCGCCGGCGGAGTGTTTCGGCTGGCGCGGCTTGCCACCTTGGCTCGTCTATCGGCCGCACCATCCTCCTATCTCACTCGCGGTATCGGCCTTGGCGCCGCCGCCGCGCTCGGCGGCCTTGGCGCCGAGTCCTTGGCTTTTCCTCTGGCCGCGCGCTTGGGCAATGCCGCTTTGGGTCGAGAGCAGGAATGGAGCCTTCCGGCCTTCGGCCGGGAGTGGGGCGCCGGCCTGTTGACCCTGGGTGCCCTTCGAAGCAGCGGGGCGGCGATGAGCTTCGCGGCCCGGCGTTGGGCGGTCCAAGGGCCGGTCTCTACCTGGTTGCTTTCCCAATCGAGCATGCTCGGGGC
>JBIOXX010000177.1:0-9809 GCA_044869875.1 bacterium
CTTGTCGTACTCTTTGAGCAGTTCGCGTCCGCCCTCAAGCAAGATGACCAGGTGGTCCTGCATCGCCTCGTCGAAACCGCGGGATTCGAGAAGCTCATAAATCTCGACCGACTCGACCGCGACGTTCTTCTGGTGGCAGAGGATCAAGAATTTAAAGAACTTGGCGTCGTCCTTGGGATCGGGCACCAGTTTATTGGCGCTGCTCAGATAATCTTCGAAAGCGGATTGAACTTCCGCGGGAGCCTGTTTCAACATAGGGCCTCATGTAATCATGGCGGGCCCTTCGGTTCAATCATTTTATTCAGTTTTTTCAAACGGTTTCGGTGGTGGTCGGCTCCCTGGCCAGCTGCCGCGAAGCATGCCTCCAAGCGTGGTCAGTCCCGGCCCCCGGGACCAGGGGTAGCGCAGCCGCTCGACATGGCGGTCCGGATCGGAGGTGTCGAAGCGAATGCCCCAGAGCGGTTGGGTGCCGTTGGGCAGCGACGAGAAGCGTAGGTCGGCGACTTCCCAAGGTTCTTTTTTCAAAAGGGCGGTGTAGCCCTCGGCGAACCATTCAAAGGTTTCCAAGTCGCGTTGCAGCAGGCTGCCGGGTGGAGGCGGCGGTTGGATGTCGGTCACGCCGATCCGAGGCAGCGATCCGCCCTCCCAGTAAAGCTTCAAGGCCGGCCCGATTCGCAGGGCATCGACATGGAGATTTCCATCGCTGCGATAGACCGAGCGCCAGACGAAAAGATTGGCCAAGCTCGGCATGACTCGGCCGTCGACGATTTCATCGCCTCGTGCAGCGGCAATCGACTGCTGAAATTGAAGAGCCCGATGATGTTGCCAAACTCCAAAGCCCATATAGAGAGTGGAGATCCCGAGAGCGATCAGCGCCGCTCGGCCGCGCCGGGTGACCGAAGCCCAAATCACTCCGCCGATCAAGATCGCGGTGTAAATCGGATCGATGATCGAGATGAAGTCCCAGGAAATTCTCCAATGGGAAAAAGGCCAGAAGAGCAGGGTGCCATAGGTGGTGCAAGCGTCAAGCAGACCGTGAGTGGCGTAACCGGCGATGGCCGCCACGATCAAATCGCGCAAACGATGGCGCCGGCCGAGCAGCAGCCAGAGCAGGATTCCGACCGTGGCTCCGCCGACCGGGATGAAGAGCAGGCTGTGGCTGAAGCTTCGATGATAAATCAGAAAGAGCAGGGGATCGGACTTGGAATGGATGAGGACGTCGAGATCCGGAGCCATCGCGCCCAAGATCCCGGCCCAAGTCAGCGCCGGGCTGATCCGGCGGTAAAAGAGGACTTGCGCGGCGGCTCCGCCGAGGGCACCGTGAGTGATAGGATCCATCGATGAAACTCAGCATCCATCACTCGCTTGGCGATCTCAAGCCCGAAGATTGGGACGCGCTCGAAAGCGGCGAATCGCCTTTCGCCTCCTACGACTATTTGCTGGCGATGGAACGGACCGGCTGCGTCGGCGAGGCCGCGGGCTGGGTTCCGCTTTACTTGACCCTGCGCGAAGGCTCGCGGCTCGTTGCCGCCACCTATCTATATATCAAGACCAACAGCGACGGCGAATTCATCTTCGACTTCGCCTGGGCCCGGGCCTATCATCGCCATGGCCTGCCTTATTATCCGAAGCTGGTCTCGGCCAGCCCCTTCACCCCGGTCACCGGTCCCAAGCTTTTGATCCATCCCCAAGCCGATCGGGCCGCGGCCTCGGCCGCCTTGATTGCGGCGGCCCTGGAAGAGAATCGCGGGATTGGCGGCAGCAGTGTCCACTTCCTCTATCTCAGCCCCGAGGAGCGCCCCGATTTCGAGAAGGCCGGAGCGATGATTCGAAGCGGCTATCAATTTCGGTGGCGGAATCGGGCCTATGCCAGCTTCGAGGATTTTCTCGGCGCCTTGAAGCGGAAACGGCGGCTCCAGATCGCCCGCGAGCGTCGACGGGTTGCCGAGTTGCCGCTTGAGATCGTCACCCTGAGCGGCGATGAGATCGGGGCCGAGGAGCTCGCCGCGATGTACGAGTTCTATGCCGTGACTTTTCACAAAAAGTTTTGCACGCCTTACTTGAACCGCGAATTCTTCGAGGAAGTTCATGTCCGGATGCGCCAAAACTTGGTCTTCGCCATGGCCCGGGAAAACAATCAGTGGGTCGCCGGGGCCATTCATTACCGCAAGGGCCAAACCCTCTTCGGCCGCTATTGGGGCTCGCTTCGCGAATACGCCAATCTCCACTTCGAGCTCGCTTACTACCGTGGAATCGAATACGCCATCGAGCAGGGCCTCCAAGAGATGGATGCCGGCGCCGGAGTTCCCCACAAAATTTTTCGAGGCTTCGATCCTGAGCCGATCTACAGCGCCCACTGGATCGAGCATCCCCAATTCCGCGAAGCGATCGCCCAATATATTCGCGAAGAGAACCGCCAAGTCCAGGCCGAGTTGGACTATGCAGCCGAGCACGGCAGCTATAAATCGCCTGACTCTTTATCTTAATTAGGACCCCGCCGGGACTTTCTCGACCTTGAGGATCTTGAGTCCGCTGCTGCCCCGGCCGACGCCGATCATCTCGCCCTCGGGGCTGATCTCCCACAGATCGGTGCGGAATTTGCTGACCCAGGTTTCGGCCAGCTCCTCGGGCAGGAGCGCGATTTGGCCCTGCTTCGTCCACCAGATTTGGCGGCCGTCGGCGGTGTGGACGCGGATTTGGTAATTGGTTGGCATTCTAAGAATCTAATGCCAGAATCCCCCCGATGTTCCAAGCCCAACGCGAATATTTCTTAAGCGGCGCCACCCGCGACGTCGAGTTCCGAATCAAGGCGCTCGGCAAGTTGATCAAGATTTTGCAATTCGCCGAGAAGGACGTCTACGAAGCCCTGGGCCGCGACTTGCGCAAGCCGGTCTTCGAAGCTTACGTCAGCGAGCTCGGCCTCATTCTCGAGGACGCCAAGCTCGCTAAGAGCCAGCTTCGAGTTTGGACTCAGGCCGAGGAACCTTCGATGCCGCTGGCCCACTGGCCGGCCTCGGCCCGGGTTACCCGCGAGCCCTACGGCACGGTCCTCATCATCAGCCCCTGGAATTATCCACTGGATCTGGCCTTGAGCCCCTTGGTCGGCGCCATCGCCGCCGGCAACACCGCCGTGATCAAACCATCGGAGATGGCGCCTCACACCTCGGCCCTGATCAAGAAATTGATTTCTGAAAATTTCTCGCCCGAATTCCTCGCCGTCGTCGAAGGCGGGGCCGATGCGACCCAAGATCTGCTGGCTCAGCCCTTCGACTACATTTTCTTCACCGGTTCGACCCGAGTCGGACGGATCGTGATGGAAGCCGCGGCCAAAAATCTCACCCCGCTGACCCTGGAGCTGGGCGGCAAGAGCCCATGCATCGTCGAGGCCAGCGCCAAGCTTGACGTGGCCGCCAAGCGCATCGTCTGGGGAAAATTCTTCAATGCCGGCCAAACTTGCATCGCCCCCGATTACGTCCTGGCCGACGCCAAGATCCTGGGGCCCTTGGTGGAAAAGATGAAAGCCCAGATCCGGGTTTTCTTCGGCGAAAATCCCCAGAAAAGCCCGGATTACGCCCGGATCGTCAATGAGCCTCATTTTCGGAGGCTCAGCGCCTATTTAAAGGAAGGAAAGGTCCTGAGCGGCGGCCGCAGCGACGCTGCCGATCTTTACGTCGAGCCGACCTTGCTCGGCGAAATCCCACCGAATGCCGGGGTCATGGAAGAGGAGATCTTCGGTCCGGTTTTGCCGATTTTGCCTTTCGAGGATTTGGATAAGGCCCTCGATCAAGTCCGGCGCCGGCCCAAACCCTTGGCCCTCTATCTCTTCACCGAGCGGGCCAAGATCGAGGAAAAAGTGCTCTGCTCGGTTTCCTTCGGCGGCGGTTGTGTCAACGACGCCATCGCCCACTTCGCTTCTACCGATTTGCCCTTCGGCGGGGTCGGGGCCAGCGGTTTCGGCGCCTATCACGGCCGGAAAAGCTTCGAGGCTTTTTCCCATCCCCGCAGCGTGCTGAAGCGCTCTTCTCGGATCGACATGCCGGTCCGTTACCCGCCTTATTCGGCTTCTTGGAAGCTAAAGCTGGTGAAAAAACTGATCGGTTAAAGGGATATAGTCTGGGTTGGCAGGGCCGGCCGATCGCGCTAAAATTTACTCATCGAGAAGGAGACTTTATGGATCCATGGGAAGAAGAAATCGGCCAGATCGACCATTATTATGGCCACGCCCATATCGCCGGCGTCTGGCTGAAAAACGGAAAACTGAAACTCGGCGACCGCCTCCACATCAAGGGCCACACCACCGACATGGAAGCCACCGTCACCTCGATGCAAATCGAGCATCAGGACGTCCGCGAAGCGCTGCCCGGCGCCCACGTCGGGATTCCGGTGGAAGACAAGGTCCGGCAGCACGACCGGGTTTTCGTCATTCACCAGTAGCCGGTTCCAAGACCGCGGCCTTGCCTTCGCCTCGCGGATCGCTGACCGCCTCGAAGGTCTTGGTCTTCGGATCGTAAGCGACAGCCTGGACGTTGCCCCAGCGGTTCGTCGCCGACTCTTTTTCCAATTTATCGGGCTCGCCTTGATAGTGGAGCCGTTCTTCGGCCACCGCCTTCGGCCAAGTCTCGCCGCCGAAGAAATGCCGGGCCAAGACCTGGAAGACCGAGCTCATGATCCGAGGGCCGCCCGGTGAGCCGAGGGCCGCCAAAGCATGGCCGCCCTTGGTCACCAAGGTCGGCGACATGCTGGAGAGCGGACGCTTGCCGGGCTCGACCTTATTTTTCTCGGATTGAACCAAACCAAAATCGTTGGCCTCGCCGGGCCGGGTGCTGAAGTCGTCCATCTCGTCGTTCATCAAGATGCCGGTCTTGCCGGCGGTGACGCAGGAGCCGAAAGAGAGATTGAGCGTCGTGGTCAAGGCCACGGCGTTGCCATCGCCGTCCATCACCGAGAGGTGGCTGGTGTTGCCGCCCTTTTTCAGCCAGGTTTTGAGCGGCATTCCGGGATTGAAATCGGGATCGCCCATCTCCTGGTTGCGGATCCGAAACATCTCGACCATGGCCGCCGCCATCCAATCCGCTCCCTGAGAGGGCCAGCCGTCCTTGTCCTTTTTCCATCGAGCCTCGAGAAAATTCATTCCTAAAAGAATGCCGACGCCGCCGGCGCTGGGCGGCGGCATGCCCCAAATTTTTCCGAAGCCGTAGTTGGCCGAGACCGGTTCGCGCTCCACCGTCCGGTAGCTTTGCAGATCCTCGAGCTGGAGGAGGGCGCCCTTGCCTTGGAGGTTGGCGATCAGCTCGACGCCGATGGGCCCCTCGTAAAATTGGGCGGCGCCGCCGGCGCGGAGCTGCTTCAGGGTTTGGGCCAAGTCGGCTTGAACCCATTTCCCGACCCTCTCGGGCTGGAGCAGGGGGCGATAGATTTGGGCCGAGTGGTAGTCGCGAAGCAGACAATCGGCTTTGACCAGCAAGCGGCGTTTGAGCTCGGTGTCGGGGCGGAATCCCTGCTCGGAGTATTGGATCGCTTCGTCGAAAAGCGCAGCCCAGGGAAGCCGGCCGCCCTGGCGATGGAGGAATTCGAGGCCGGCCACCGCACCGGGAACCGCGATCGAGAGCGGTCCGACCTTGGAGGCCTCGGGATCGGCAGCTTCGAGGAAGGTTCGGGTATGGGCTCGAGCCGGCGCCGTCTCCCGAAAGTCGAAGGCTCGGGCTTTCTTGCCGTACCAGACCACGGCCATGCCGCCTCCGCCCAAGCCGGAGTTGTAGGGCTCGACCACCGCCAAGGTCAGCGCCGCGGCCAGAGCGGCGTCGATGGCGTTGCCGCCTTGGCGCAGCACTCGAAGGGCGGCTTCGGTGGCGAGGGGATGTTGGGTGGCGACGGCGCCGGCGGGAGGAGCCGGTTTTTTGGCGGCGAAAGCGCTCGGTTCCAACCAGGTCAGGAGGAATCCCAGGAGGCAGCAAAGGCTGAAAAAACGGCGCTTCACTCATCGAGATTTAATTTAAGTTGCCTTGATAAGCTACTTAAATTACTAAGTATTTTTTAAAAGTTGAATCTTGCGGTGGTTCTGTACTAAAGGCAAACAACTAAAGGTCGTCGAATCCGATAAAACGGCATCACCGATTCTTAATCCGTGGCCATTGCCGCCTGGGGGGGCGCAAGAGGGAATTGCTGCAGCTAGATGACCCCCCTTGTTTCCAACTTGCGTCGAAGCCCCGCGCTTTCCGGCCCAACCGCGCCGACCGCCGCCGTCGACGGCGGTTTCGCCCAACGACTTCTCGAAAATCCTGAAATTAATTCCCGCTTGAGTCCGACCGACCGCTGTTACTTGGAATCGCTCCGCAATGAGCGTGATCCCGAGCTTTTGATGGAAGCACTGGTTTCCTTGGGCAGCCGTTGGGAGAACCGGAGTCGCGAGACCGAAGCCCTCCTGCTTTATCAGCAAATTTTGGCGGTGGCTCCGGCCGGTGCCGAAGGCATGGATCGGGTCCGCCGCCGCAGCGAAGCCTTGCAAGGCCGCGGCGCCATCGGCGGCCGGTTCGAAGTGGCGGCCCGCAATTTCGTCCGCCATGCCGCCGATCCGGCGATGATCTTCGGATTTATGGTCGCCGGCGGGATGGCTTCGCTGGCTCGCGGCTTCGTCATGGGCCAATTGGCGGCGCGGGCTCCAAGTTTATTAACTCGAGCTTGGGCCGCCCGGACCTTCGCCGCCGGTGCCGGAATCGTCGTCGAAGTGCCGGCCTTGGTCGGTGCAACCCGTTTGGCCCACGGGCTCCTCGGATACGAAGAAGGTTTCGGCCGACTCGACACCCTGGCCCAGGAATTAGGCGGCGCCGCGCTCTTCCTCGGCGCTCTCAAATTCAGCGCTTGGGGAGCACGGGCCTTGGCTCCTCGAACGGCCTTCGCTCCGCTGGTCCTGGGCGGTGGGACTTTGGGCGGAATTTATTTGGGCCACCGCCTCCAAGAAGGCTTCGGCCTCCGTCCGGCTCAAGACGAGCTCAACCGTTGGTTCGATAGCGCCGAGACCTTCCTGCAGCTCCGCGCCGGCGGCCAATTGAACAATGCCCTGCTCGGAACGCGAAGTCCCATCCGGGAGCTGGCGCTGCGCGAGCGGATGCTGGAGCTGAGGCCGCCGGTGCCGCGGCCCTTGTTTGGCCGGATGCCGACCCAAGTTTACGAGGCCGCCGCCATCGCGGCGGCGCCCGACGATGAAGTCACCCAACAAATCCCCCGTCTCAGCTCGGTTCAGCCGGAATTGATCGAAGGCTTGGGATCGCGGGCCACCAGTCAGGTGCTCCAGGCGATCGAGGGTATCCATCAGCAGATGCATTTGGGCGAGCCCTGGCTGCGCTTGCTTCGCTCCTCGCAGTACCAAGACATCTACGGTTTCGAGCTCGCCCTGCGGCGTTTGCAATACGCCTCGCTTTACACCCGTCCCCAGGGTTTGACCGGCAGCTATCTCAATTGGCTGAGCCGGGTGGCCCTGGTGATGACGGTGCAGCGCCAAGACCAGCCGCGCTTCGACCGCCTCCTCACTTTCCTGGCCGAGGGCGGACCGGTCGAGCAGGTCGAGACGATCATTTCGGAAATGGCTCCGGAGCGCCGCTTGTTCTCGGAGCATTTAATTACCCGAACCAAGCAGGTCGCGAGCTTGGTGATTTTCCAAAAAGAGAGCTATCGGCTCATTCGGCAATTGCCGCTCTTCAACGAGGCTCGCCAGTCTTTGATCAATTATGGGCGTTTGTTGCCGGCCGAAGAGGATCGTTTGGCCTGCGTGCGCCTCATCCGGAATTGGCTCGAGATGCATCCCGAGCACCGGGAGCTTGCCAACGCGGTCTTGGTTCGAGCCCGGCTCAATCCCATCGGCAGCATCCGGATCGACCGCTTTATCCGGATCATCGAAAACGAGGCCAGCAACGCGCCGAAGCTGCGGGAGTTGGTGGATGCCGATCTTGGCGGCCGGGGCCGCGGAAATCTCAACCCCGGTGTCTTCGAGCCCGAGGATCTTCTCGGCACCCAGAATGACGGCTATATCGGTGATCCCGACTTGGCTCAGGAGCTCAGCCATCTTTACCGGGCCTTGCCCGCTTACTTCGACGTCAACCAAGCGGCGACCCGCCAAACTCGAACCCATGAAATTCTTCAAGAGGTTTGGCCCAGCAATCGGGCTCCCCTCAACGCCGACAATTTTCATCGGGCGCTGCGGCTGTTCGGCGATCCGATTTCAACCTCGATCGCCGACGATATCGAAGCCGATCGTTTTCGCTTGGTGATGTTGGGCCAGGAAGAGCTGAAGACCGTGCGCCGGTCCATTGACCGTCATTGGAAAGGCGGCGATTTTACCGGCCTGTTCATCTCGGCCGAGCGCGACGCCTCGGGCCGGGATTCGATTTATTTATTGCAATCCGGACCGGCCTCGCACGCGAGGTTCCGGGATCAAGCGCTCCAAACCTTGTCCAATCTCGTTCACGAACACACCCATTTGACCCGGGCTTCCAATCAGGTGAACCGCAATCTTCGCGGCGTTTATGTCGAGGAGATGCTGTCGGAAACGCGGCGTTTGCATTGGCTGGCCGAGCAAGGCCATTCGGCCCACATCCGGCACTTTCAAGAGATCAATCCCGGCGGGCTCGGCCTTTTCCTCGCCGATTGGGCGAACCTCATCTACTTCATCCGTCAGGACGAAACCCTTTAATTGTAGCTTATCGCCAGCCGGGGAACATGCCCTCGACCGGCGGGAGCTCGACCCGGATCGCGTGGGCTTGGGGACCGCGCGGCACGAGGACGAAGGATCCGTGGCTCATGGGAATGGATTCGCCGGCCGCGAAGTGTTGGCCGCGGAGAGTGAGTCCGCCCGGCTCGGTCACCGTCAGCAGGTAGTTGAAAGTTCCGGGGCGAGAGCTGCTCTCGCGGACCCGCAGGCTGAAAGCGCCGCAATTCAAGTTCCGTTCACCGGCTTGGAATCGGAAGCTGCGCTCGCCGTCGCCGCTATGGACTTGGACCCGGGGCAGCAAGCGGGCGCTGCCTTGGGAATCGTCGAGGGTCATCCGGTAGGAACGCCCGCCGAGCTCGACCAGGACCGTTTCGCCGACCTCGCCGAGGATGGCGGGGTTGCCCGGCGCCACTTCTTCCCTTTGGCCGCCTTCCCGAGTGATGAACAGCGGCGCGTCGCCGGGCCTCAGGATACGGAACAAGCCGCTGGCCTGATCGCGTTGGATCTGAACCGGACGGAGACCATCGTTGGCGGCGACTCCGGGAATCTCGACGAAGCGCCGTCGACCGCCGGCGTCGATTGCCAGCGAGACGTCGACCGGCGGTTCGGGCGGTCGCGTGCCCGGGGCCTCGGCCGGAACTCGAAGCCGGGCTTCGGTGCTGACCAAATCGGCGCCCATTCGGGCGGCCAAGCGGAAGCTTTGGCCGTCGAAAGTCAGCTCGGTGATGCCGAAACGAACCACGTCGCCGGGCCGTAAGTCGAAGGCCCGCGGATTACCGGGCACCGGCGGATGGGCTCGACCCTGGCCGTCGCGGATTTGGACTCCCTCGCCCTGAAGGAACAGGCGATAGCCAGCGCCTTGGTGCTGCACCGCGAAAAGCGGTCGACTAGTCGATCCCGGAGCCATCGGATCGACGATCGCGACCGAAGGTTGATGGGCCGACGAGGCCGTTGCGACGTCGGCGGCATCGGTGACCGAATAGAAATCGACCAGCGGGGCTTGGTTCCCGCCATTGGGCATGTCGGAGAGCGGGATCCGGTCGCGGTAGCTCGCCCGGACTTCGACGCCGGGAATTCGGCGTTGCGGCGAAAGCAGACCTTCCAT
>JBIOXX010000178.1:0-5029 GCA_044869875.1 bacterium
GGATCCACTACGGAGTTCCGCAGTGGATCCTTCGTCGCTTTGCTCCTCAGGATGACATTAGCGAGAACAATCCATGAAAGCCGTTAATTTCACTCCCCGCGAGATCGTCTCCGAGCTCGACCGCTACATCGTCGGCCCGCGCGCCGCCAAGCGGGCCGTTGCTATCGCTCTGCGCAACCGCTGGCGCCGGCAGAACGTGCCGGCCGAGCTGCGCGACGAGATTGCGCCCAAGAACATCATCATGATCGGGCCGACCGGCGTCGGCAAAACCGAGATCGCCCGCCGCTTGGCCAAGCTGGCCAATGCACCCTTCCTCAAGGTCGAGGCCAGCAAGTTCACCGAGGTCGGCTACGTCGGCAAGGACGTCGAGTCGATCATCCGCGAGCTCACCGAAACCGGAGTCAAGATGCTCAAAGAGGAGGAAACCGCCCACGTCCAGGCCAAGGCCGAGGAGCTGGCCGAGGAGCGCTTGCTCGACCTGCTTTTGCCGAGCGCCTCCAAAGAAAATCCCGATCCGGTGAGCGGCGCGGTTGCACCGAGCCACACCCGCGACAAGCTCCGGGCCATGCTCCAAGAGGGAAAATTCGACGATAAGCTGGTCGAGCTCGAAGCTTCGCCCCATCCCGGCGGCGGCATGATGCCGATGTTCGAGGTGGTCTCGGGCTCCAACGCCGACGAGCTCGGCTCCAATCTCCGCGACATGATGTCGGGCCTATTCTCGAACAAGGGCCGAAAGCGCAGCAAGCTCAAGGTGCCCGAGGCTCGGAAGGTCCTTGTTCAAGAGGAGGCCGCCAAGCTCATCGACATGGAGCAGGTTACCAAGCTCGCGGTCGAGCGGGTTGAGCAGAGCGGCATTGTCTTCCTCGATGAGATCGACAAGATCGCCGGCCGCGAATCGCAGCATGGTCCCGACGTCTCGCGCGAGGGCGTCCAGCGCGACATCCTGCCCATCGTCGAGGGCAGCAACGTCAACACCAAGTACGGCATGGTCCGCACCGACCACATCCTCTTCATCGCCGCCGGAGCTTTCCACGTTTCCAAACCCAGCGATTTGATTCCCGAGCTCCAGGGCCGTTTTCCGATTCGGGTCGAGCTCGACTCGCTGACCACCGAAGACTTCCTCCGCATCCTCCAGGAACCGGCCAACTCCCTCACCAAGCAGTATGAAGCCTTGCTTCAGACCGAAAAAGTCGAGCTCGACTTCACGCCCGACGGTTTGAAGGAAATTGCCGATTTCGCCGGCCAGGTCAACGAGAGCACTGAGAACATCGGAGCCCGCCGCCTCCACACGATCATGGAAAAAGTCCTGGATGAAATCTCCTTCGAGGCTCCCGACAAGCGCGGATTTCGCCTGACCATCGATGCGGACTATGTTCGCGGTAAACTGGCCAGCCTGGTGGAGGATCAGGACCTGAGCCGCTACATTCTTTAAGGCCGCGGGATCTTTTTCCAAATTGTTGCATTCTTAATTTCTAGAATAATTTCAATATATTATCGGATGTTTGGCCTCTGTTTTCCGTTCTGGCCGTCGCTTCCGGTTGCAGTTTCTGACGCAACGAGTCACCGTTTGGGTGAGGGGGAGAAAGGCAGGTGTGGAGTGGACTTTCCAACCCGCGATCTCCAAACGTGGCCTCGGCGCCTTCAAGCCCTGGGCTTTGACGACACCGAGGCGGTGGACTTGTTGAGGGTCTTTTGGCCTTCGCCGGACCCGCTGGAAAACGGCGACCTACGGGTCCAAGTTGACCGACTCATCGCCGAAGAGGTCCTTCGAAAGCATGGTTTCCCCAGCTTGGAGCGCTTTCTGAACGACCTCGAGCTCTAGCCAAGTTCAGATACATCTTGTGAAAATCGGCGATTCCCGCTAACAAAGGCTTCCCCCTGACCTCTCTGTTTTAGGAGAGGAGGGGGATTCTCTTTTGGGGACCGGATCGATATGAACGACATCGACCAACTCGTGCAGCGGGCCTCGGTCTTGATGGAGGCCTTGCCCTACATCCGCCGTTTCTACGGCAAGGTCATCGTCATCAAGTACGGCGGCCACGCCATGGTGGACGAGAAGCTCAAGGAGAGCTTCGCCAAGGACATCATCATGATGCGCTACATCGGGCTCAACCCGATCGTGGTCCATGGCGGCGGTCCTCAGATCGGCAGCGTCCTCAAGCAGATGGGGATCGAGTCCAAATTCCACAACGGCATTCGGATCACCGACGAGCAGACCATGGACGTCGTCGAGATGGTCCTGGTCGGCAAGGTCAACAAGGAAATCGTCGGCCTCATCAACCAACACGGCGGCCGGGCCATCGGCCTCTCCGGCAAAGATGGGGCCCTGCTCAAGGCTCGCAAGCTGGCCGAGGAAAAAGTCTCCTTCGACCGCGAGGGCGTCAACGAGATCATCGACCTCGGCCGGGTCGGCAACGTTTCCGAGGTCAACACCGGCATCCTCCATCTCTTGGAGAAGGATAATTTCATCCCGGTCATCGCTCCGGTCGGCTTCAGCGAGAGCGGCGAGGCCTTGAACATCAACGCCGACCTCGTCGCCGGCTCCATCGCCAGCGCCCTCCAAGCCGAAAAGCTGGTGCTGCTCACCGACGTCGAAGGCGTCAAGGATGGCCAAGGGCATTTGCTCAGCGAGTTGCCGGTCACCAAGGCGGCCAAGCTGATCGGCGACAAGGTCATCCAGGGCGGCATGATTCCCAAGGTGAGCTGCTGCATCAAGGCTTTGTCCAGCGGCGTCAAGTCGGCCCACATCATCGACGGAAGGGTGCAGCACGCCGTCCTGCTCGAGATTTTCACCGACAAGGGTGTCGGCACTTTTTTGCACGAATGAACGAGGCCATGAAAAATTCCGAAATCATCGCCCTTAGCGAGAAATATGTCATGAAGACCTACGCCCGCCATCCCATCGCCTTCGTCAGAGGGAAGGGCTGTTATCTTTGGGACGCCGACGGGAAGAAATACCTCGACCTGCTGGCCGGCATCGCCGTCAACGGCCTCGGGCACAGCCACCCGGCAATCTCCGAGGCCATCGCCACTCAGGCCCAGCGCCTGATTCACACTTCCAATCTTTTCTACAATCAGTCCCAGGCCGAGCTGGCCGAGCAGCTCTGCAAGCATTCTTTCGCCGCCAAGGTTTTTTTCTGCAACAGCGGAGCCGAGGCCAACGAGGCCGCGGTCAAGCTGGCCCGGATCTATCAGAAGAAGAAAAAAGGCGAGCCGGCTTCCGAAATCATCACGATGGAACGAAGCTTCCACGGCCGGACCCTCGGCATGATCGCCGCCACCGGCCAGGACAAGGTCAAGAAGGGCTTCGATCCCATTCCCGAAGGCTTTCGCCACGTGCCCTACGACGATATCGGTGCCTTGGCCGCGGCGATGACCGACCGAACCTGCGCGGTCCTGGTCGAGCCGGTCCAGGGCGAGGGCGGCGTCCGCTTTCCCGCCGCCGGCTATCTCAAGGCGGTTCGGGACCTTTGTCAAAAGCACGGCGCCTTGCTGATCTACGACGAGGTTCAGTCGGGCATGGGCCGCACCGGCAAGCTTTTCGCCTATGAGCACTCCGGCGTGGCGCCCGACATCATGAGCCTGGCCAAGTCGCTCGGCGCCGGCCTGCCCATCGGCGCCTGCTTGGCTTCCGACGAAGTCGCCCAAGCCTTCGAGCCCGGCAGCCACGCTTCGACCTTCGGTGGTAATTTCTTGGTCTGCGAAGCGGCTAAGGCCTTCCTGCGCACTTTGCTGGACGGCGGTGTGCTCCAAAACGCCGTGAGTTCCGGCGCCTACTTTGTCGAACGCCTCCAAGAGCTGCAAAAGAAGCACCCGGTGATTCGCGAGGTTCGGGGCCAGGGCTTGATGATCGGCGTCGATCTCGAAATTCCGAGCCGGCCGCTGGTCGAGGCCGCGTTGGCCGAAGGCCTGATCCTCAACGCGCCCCAGGAGAAGGTCCTGCGTTTCGTTCCGCCGCTGATCATCTCCAAGAAAGAGATCGACGAGGCCATCGATATTCTCGACGACGTCTTCGCCGCCGCCGGAGGGAGCGCTGCTTGAAGAAACTCCGCCACTTTCTGACCCTTTTGGATTATTCCAACCGCGAGCTCCGCGAGCTGCTCTCGCTGGGCTTGGAGTTGAAGGGTCGTTGGAAGAAGGGGAAGGAGGATCATTGTCTGAAGGGCAAGCTCCTGGCGATGGTCTTCGAAAAATCTTCGACCCGAACCCGGGTCAGCTTCGAGGCCGCGATGGTTCAGCTCGGCGGCCATGCGATCAACATCACCTCCACCGACAGCCAGCTCGGCCGCGGCGAGACCTACCAGGATACGGCCCGAGTCCTCTCGCGCTATTGCCAAGGGATCATGCTCCGCACCTTTTCTCAGGTCGGCCTTGAGGAGATGGCCGCCGCTTCGACGGTGCCGGTGATCAACGGTTTGACCGATCTCTTCCACCCGGTCCAGGTGATGGCCGATCTGATGACGATTTTAGAAGTGAAGCAAAGCCTCGACGGCCTCAAGGTGACCTATGTCGGCGACGGCAACAACCTGGCCAATAGCTGGATCAACGCCGCCATCGTCCTCGGCTTCGATCTCAACGTCGCCACCCCCAAGGGCTACGAGCCGGCCGGCGGCATCCTGAACAAGATCGGCAGCCACCCCAACGTCGAGCTCATGGAAGACCCGACCGAAGCGGTGAAGAGCAGCGACGTGGTCTACACCGACACCTGGTTCTCGATGGGGCAGAAAGAAGACGAAGCGAAGCGGAAGCTCTTCGCGCCCTTCCAGGTCAATCGGGAATTGCTTTCCCACGCCGCCCGCGATGCGATGGTCCTGCACTGCCTGCCGGCCCACCGCGAAGAGGAGATCACCAGCGAGGTTTTGGACGGCCCCCAATCCTACGTTTGGGACGAGGCTGAGAACCGCCTCCATATGCAAAAGGCAATCTTGAAGACTTTGATGAGTTGAATTTCGAATTTGGAGAGATGAAATGAGCCAATCGATCAAGAAAGTAGTTTTGGCCTATTCCGGCGGCCTCGATACCTCGGTCA
>JBIOXX010000179.1:0-2974 GCA_044869875.1 bacterium
ACAGAGCGACGGCAGCATGCTCTACGAGCCGGAGTTCGCCGGCGAGACCGTCAACTTCTGGGCCAACCCCAACGGCGCCGACGTCACCGAGCCTCAGGTTCACACCGTCTATGCCGACGCCAACATCTCGGTGAAACCTTCCGACGAGGTCGCCGTCACCAAGGATGGCGACGTCATGGTAGTCACCGTCACTCACAGCGACGGCTCGACCGACGTCTACAACGTCCAGAAGGGCTACAACGTCAACATCAACCAGAAAGAAGAGTACGTCACCGTCGGCGGCACCGCCGCCACCGAGGGCATCCCCGACGATTTCGCCGAGCGCTTGACCTTGAATGGCGTGACCGAAACGACCGAGCCTGAGGCCGGAGCCGTCGATCCCGACAAGATGATCGCCGACTTGTGCGAACTGGGGGACATCAGCGAGCAGCAACTGCTCAGCGCCATCAATTCGAACGGATACTTCTATCCCGAAACCGGCGAAGGTTGGAAATTCGAAACCATCGATGACTTGAAAAAGGCCATCGAGGACGGAGATTTCCCGCCCCAGACCTTGAAGAACCCCAACGACGACATGGAAATGCAGAACTCCGATCTCTACATGATGTTCAACCTGATCGCCATGATCGATCCCGATATCAAGGAAGAGATGAACAAGTCGGCCACCGACTGCGATTACGAAAAGATCAACGAGCGCTTCATCGAATACTTCCAGGCCCTCTATCCCAATTCCATCGTGTCGAGCGAGGGTACCGGGCCGGCTCAAGGCTACCTATCGATCTCCGGCGTCAGCGACGGCGATCTGCATTGGCAGGACACCGGGGATAACTTCGGCGTCACCTTCAGCAGCTAGTCACCGTAGTCCACCTGCACTAAGAATAGACCCCAGGCCGGCGCCGTCGGTCCGGCTTGGGTTCGATCCTTGGCTTCAAAGATCCGGCGAAATTCGGCCAAGTCCATCTTCCCCATTCCCACTTCGACCAAAGTCCCGACGATGTTCCGCACCATGTGTTTGAGAAAACCCGGTCCCTGCAAGGTCAGGGCAATGAGGCCCGGCCCGCTCTCGGCCTCGGGGTGAAAGTCGCCGCTTCCGGCCAGGGGCTTGAGCATCCCGGCCAAGCCGAAAATTCCAAGCAGCGAATCGCCCAAGGCGGTCAAGGGAATCCGCTTCAGCTCGGCCCGGTCGATTCGGCGCCGCGAGGTTTTGGCGGTGGAGTCAGCGGCCTTGAAGCTGGCGAAGTCATGCTCGCCGACCAACAGCTCGAGGCACTCCCGCATCGTTTCGAGGTCCAAATCGCCGTGGATCTTCCAACTATAGGGAGAAAGAAAGGGCGACTTATTCTCAGAGTTGAGGATGAAGTAGCTGTAAGTCTTGAGCTTGGCGCTGCGCTGAGCGTCGAAGGCGGCAGGTACCTCCTCGACGCTGAGCACCGCGACGTCGTGAGGCAGATGGGCGTTCAAGGCCCGCTGGAGAGTTTCCAAATCGATCGGATGAGAGGTCGAAAAGTGAGCCACCTGGGCCAGGGCGTGGACGCCGGAGTCGGTTCGCCCCGAGCCGAAAACCAGGGTCTTCTCGCCGAAGATTTCGGCCAAAATTTTCTCGAGCAAACCTTGGATGGTGATGCCGTTGGGCTGAATCTGCCATCCGCGGTAATTCTTGCCTCGATATTGGATGAGTAGCTTGATCTTGCGCATGGGAAATTGCCCCATATAGGTTTATTTTGCAAAAAAGCAACGAATATGGGATTTTCCGCGCCATGAAAATCCTTCGTAAAGTCCTGAGCTTCCTCCTCCTTGCCACCCTCCTCGGCTGCAGCGCCGGCGGCGAGCCGGTCCCGGTGGCCACCGGCCTGCTCTACGTCGTCGACCGGGCCAATAAATCGGTCTACGTCTTCGATAACGTGGGGACGATCGACGGCGGCGTCGATCCGGTGCGCACGGTCAGCGGCGACAACACCCTGATCCAGAGCCCGGCCGCTGCGGCGGTCGACGGGCGGCGCGATGTTCTCTATGTCGCAGAGACGTCGACCGAGCAGATCCTGGCCTTCACCCAAGCTTCCGTCGCCAATGGCGATCTCGTTCCGGGTCGTACCTACCCCGGGGTCAGCCGGGCCAGCGCCCTCTACTCCGACATTTCCAACAATCGGCTCTATGCCGGCGACGCCATCAATCGCTCGGTAGTGGCTTGGGACAACATCACTAGCTTGAGCAGCGGCACCGCGCCCAACCGGACCATCCCCCTGGGTTATGAGCCCAGCGGCGTCTTCGTCGACACCCAACGGGACTTACTCTATGTCGGCGACCCGGCCCTAGGTTCGATCAAGGTTTACAAGAACGCCTCGACCTTAGCGGTGGCCGCCACCCCCGACAATGTAATCCAAGATAGCGACAATCCTTTCCTCAGCATCCGGTCGATTGCGATCAACACCGCCAACGACATCCTCTTCGTCTCCGACGACTTCATTCCCTCGGTCGATATGTTCGATCAAGCCTCGACCCTCGACGGCACGATTGTCCCCGATCGCTCGCTCCAAGGCGAAGCGACCGGCCTGACCTTCGACCTCGGCCAAGTCCTCTTCATCGAAAACGTTCTCTACCTCCAGCTCAGCCGAACTCAGGTCGGCATCTACAACGACGCCAACACCTTGACCGGCGATACCGCGCCGACTCGCAACTTGACGATCAATCCGGCGTCTCTAATTGTGGGGATTGCGGTGGATTTGGCGCATTGAGCGTCGCGCCTTTTTACTGCTGATACATTCTTCCCTGAATCGCGATGTAGATCCGGCTTCCCCCGCTGTCGCCGAGGAACCATGGCAGGTCGGGATTGCTGGTGTCGGGTCCGCCCGGTGGGAACTGGCCGACGCCGACCAGTACGACGTCGTAGTACTTGGTCTGGCCGGCCTTCAAAGTGACTTCGTAGCCCTGGAAATAGCGGTCGCCGGTGCTCAGATAGCAACGCAAAAACGGTTGG
>JBIOXX010000180.1:0-3651 GCA_044869875.1 bacterium
CAATCTTCACCTCTTCCAAGAAGCCGAGATCTACATCACCTTCATTCACGAAAAAGCGGCCTTCAAGAATCAGTTTGGTTATTTCACCTTCGCCGACGCCAACGACGACGGCCTGATTCAGCCCGAGGAAGTCTTGAGCGAGGAGCTGATCTTCGAGAACGTCTCCGAAGAAGGCGGCGTCATGCTGCCCGGTGACACCGCCAAGATCGGGCCCTTCCCGGCCGGGACCGACGTCGGTTTCTTCATCGTCGCCGACGGCTACGACGATCCGATCGGCACCTACTACACCGTTCCCGAGCTCAACCCCGACGGCGCCCACCACATGGTGATGGTCGGCACCAGCGACGGCGGTAACGTGGCCATCGGCATCGAGGACTGGTTCTGGCACGACAAGGGCTGCGACAAGGATTTCAATGACGTCATCTTCACCTTCACGATGACGCCGGAAACCGCCCTCGACGAGGTCATCGAGGACAGCAATATTCCGGTCAACGATCCCGACGGCTGTGCCGAAGAACCGGCGGTCGAAGAGCCCGAGGCCGACGACCAAGATCCGGTCGAGGATCCGATCGTCGAAGAAAGCTTCCCGATCCACCAGGACGACTTCGAAGGCTTCGAGGGCGAGCTCGGCAGCGAGATCGTGACCGCCGAGCAGACCAGCGACGTCCTGATGGTCCTCGAGGGCAGCGGCAGCCCGATGGGTTGCAGCCTCAGCCGTGGCGCCGACCAGGGCATCGACCTCTCGCTCGGAGCACTGGCCATCCTCGGCATGGTCTTCATCGGCCGAGGCAAGAAGAAGGCCTAAAGCTAATTTAGCGGTAAGGGACAAGAGGCCGCGGCCCTCAAAAGCTGCGGCCTTTCCCTTTTTAAGAAAGCCGGCGATCCGCAAAGACCCGGTAGAAAAGGCCGGCCACGATGGCGCCGACGATCGGCGCCACCCAAAACATCCAGAGTTGCTGAACGGCCCAGCCGCCGACGATCAAGGCCGGGCCGGTCGAACGGGCCGGATTGACCGAGGTGTTGGTGACCGGGATGCTGATCAGATGGATCAGGGTCAGGCCCAAGCCGATGGCGATCGGAGCGAAGCCCTGCGGGGCCCGCGGATCGGTAGCGCCTAGGATGATCATCAGGAACATGAAGGTCATCACGATTTCGGTGACTAGCGCGGCGTGCATCGAGTAGCCGCCCGGCGAATGTTCGCCGTAGCCGTTGGAGGCCAAGCCGCCGCTCAAGTCAAAGCCGGCCTTTCCGCTGGCGATAAAATAGAGCAGGGCCGCCGCCGCGATGGCGCCGAGCACTTGAGCGACGATGTAGGGGACGAGATCGCCGCCCTTGAAACGGCCGCCGACGAAAAGCCCGACCGAGACCGCGGGATTAAGATGACAGCCCGAGACATGGCCGATCGCATAGGCCATGGTCAGGACGGTGAGCCCGAAGGCGAAGGCGACCCCAAGAAGGCCGATTCCCACCTCGGGAAAGGCCGCCGCCAGAACGGCGCTGCCGCAACCGCCCAGGGTCAACCAGAAGGTTCCGAGAAACTCTGCAACCGCACGTTTGCCAAGTGACATCCTCTACCTCCATTCCAGGGTTATCCTTGGGATTGTAGGGAGGGATTGGCGACTTGCAAATTGTTTCCTACACGAACGATTAAATCTTGAGCATTAGCAATGAGCGTACCAATTTTAAGGATGGCGAGGCGGTGAGACCTCGCATAAGATTTGGGCGTGAGAAAAAAAATCTTACTTCTTGTCGTGGCGCTGCTCGGCAACCTCGCCTGCCAACGCGGCAGTGTCTTTCAAATCGAGCCGGTGAAGTTCGAAAAAAGCCTCGACTGCAAAGAGAATCACAGCAATTGCGTCGAGCTGGATCTGTCCTATCCGCTCTTGAAGGGCGGCGCCCAAGAAGCGCGCGAAAAACTGAACGCTGAAATTCGAAATTTCGTCTTCCAACAAATGGACGACTCGGTCGCCAAAGACGCCGAGGCCTGGGCGGCGAGCTTTTTAGCCGAATATCAAAAGTACCGGAAAGATTCTCCCACCGCCTGGTCGGAAAACCGCGAGGTCAAGGTCGTGGCCAATACGGCTCAAGTCTTCAGCCTTAGCCTGGGCGGCGACGGCTATTCGGGCGGGGCCCATGGCAACAGTCGAATCGACTATCGAAGCTACGATCCCAAGACCGGGAAGCGCTACACCCTCGGTGATTGGCTCAAAAAGGGTTACGAAAAGCCGCTCCAAGACCTCGGCGAAAAAGCCTTCCGCAAAGCCCGGGGTCTTCCGGCCGAGGACAAGCTCGACGATTTCGGCTTTACCTTCGAGGACGGCTTCAAACTCAACGACAATTATGCCGCCACGCCTCAAGGCTTGGTCTTTTACTTCAATGCCTACGAAGTGGCGTCCTATGCCGACGGGCCGACCGAGCTCGTCATTCCCTATTCCGAATTGAAAGATTGGCTCCTACCGCGGGGTCCGCTGGCCGGCTTGCTTCGGTGACTCGTCGGGCACCGGGTCGAGATGGCTCAAGCCCAAGGTCCGCGGCTGCTCCCATTGCAGGGCCCGGGTTTTGAGCAGCGGACTGGGTTGGTCGCCGATGAAGATCACCCCTCGAAAACCGTCGGTGTACCAGCTGTCGCCCATGAGATTTTTATGGGGATTCTCGATCGTAAAGGCTCCAACGCCTTTCACCAATCCAACCTTGTCGACCGAATCCGAGATCACCAAATCCTGGATCAGGAAATCGCGCGACTCGTCGATGTCGGAATCGATCTTATGGGTGATGAAAAGAAAGGCCTTGGGGGTGAAGCGAATGCCGATGTCCCGGCTGATAGTGCCGATCCAGACCGCCTTCCCGCCGAAGCGAAGCGTGGTCATCCAGAGCCGGAAATGATTGCGCTGGTTGACGGTGCGGCGCGGCTTCTGGAAGGCGATGTCTTGATGGCGCCCCAAGAGGTAGAGCTTGCTCATCGGCGCATTTTGATAGGAGCTCCGAAAGAGCAGCGACTTGACCATTTTCAGCGAGGAATGTTTGTCCTGAACCGCGGTCTCATGCCAGCCCTGGCGAACAAAGGCGCCCAAAATGTCTTCGAGATCTCCGACCACAACCAAATTGACGGCATCTCCGTCGTAGACCTCGCTTCCCTTCTTGGTCGTGCAGCAGGGATAGGCCTCCAAGGCTGAGCGGAGCTCGCTCAGCGAGACCTCGCGAAATTCCTCGGGCTTGTAGAGGGCCGCGAAGTCGACATCCTGATAGTCCGCCGAAAGCCCCGGTACCGGAACGACGAAGTTGAAGCGCTTGAGCTCGCCTCGCCCCAGGAAATCGACCCCGAACTCCTTGGAGCCGAAATCGACGTTGGTGTAGACGAAGCCTTCTTGGGTCTCGCCGGGCCCGATGTTGGTCGAAATTTGCTGTTGCTCGAAAAACTCGTTCATCTGCATCTGAACTTCGCCGCTATGGCCAGTTCGATGGCGGTAAGCGACTTCGTTGGGCGAGTAATAATTGGGGTCGATGCTGATCGGCATCAACCAGTAAGGCTTGGGGTTTTTATTGGTGATCTTGAGATAGAGCGCTTGAACGTGCTTTTTTTCGAGGTTGATGCCGAAATACTTGCGGCTCTCCTTTTTTCCCAAGACCGCCGCCGAAACGGTAAGGCCGTCC
>JBIOXX010000181.1:0-2412 GCA_044869875.1 bacterium
CCAGCTCCGCTTCGACCCTCTCGGCAAGCGAGCCACCACTTACGAGATCCCGGCCTATCGCAGCAAGAAGATGTATCTCGAAGGTCGGGCCACCAAGGACGAGAGCCCCTTGCGGCTGGACCTTGAAGAGGGAATCGAACTCCGAGGCCTGAAATTCCAAAGCGACGCCCATGGCCCCCGCATCGAAATCGCCAAGCTCAACGCCCGCCGCCTGGCTTTTCGCGATAAAGGCATCGAGCTTCGGACCAATCCCAACGACGAAGCGGTATTTTCCGGCGTCGAGCTGCGCATCGTCGACGGCAAGGTTCACTTCAGCTCCGACTTGAGTGGGAAGGCCAGCGGCGAGCTCAAGATCAAATCGGGCGACAATGAAATCGGCTTTTTAAAGTTTCAAGCTCTCCAGGGCAGCGGCCGACTCGAAGTGAAGCCGGCGCCCAATGGCGATCCGGTGATCGACTTGAACGGCAGCCTCAACGCCGAATTGCCGGAGCTGCGCTTCTTAGTCCAGTCGGAGAAATTGAAGGCCTCGGTCCGGACCCAGGTTAACGGCGCTTCGGTGGCCGGCTTGGGACGATTGAGAGTCTGGCCGGCCAGCCAGCAAGCCCTGCTCGAAGGCGGCACCGGCGACAGCCCGATCCGGATTCAAGGCAAGGGCGGCCGAGTCACTTTCCATCAAGACACTTCCGAGGTCGAGGAATGGCCCGATCTCAAGAAGCGGCTGGGGCCGGCCTTGGCCAAACAGGTGGTCACCGATTTTTACATCGAGCCCCAGGACATCGAGTTCAAGGTCGGCAAGATGGAAATGGGCCGGGTTTCGGCGGAGCAGGGTCAGGCTTCGCTCGAGATCACCAAAGCCGATCTCGGTCCGATCCGCATCACCGGCGACGTCTGGGGCAAGCTCTTCGCCCGCTTGCCGGGCGGGATCTATTTCCCCTTGGCCATTCCCGAGAGCGCCAAGATGAAGGCCGCCAGCATTCAAATCGATCGTCTTCAGGACCTCCGCGACGGCCAAGGGCGGGAAGTCAGCTTCCAAAAATTGGTCATCGCCGGCGAGGAAAGCCAGCCGACTTTTTCCAAAAAGGACCAGAAGCGCTGCGGCATCGATCGCCAACACGTCCACGCTTCGCTGGGCCTCTTTCAATTCAGTCCCGAGGACCGCGAAATTCAGATCCGGGACATCGACCCTCATTTCCATATCTATCTGAAGAATCCGGTGAGCGGGGGATGCTTGAAAATCGAGTAGGAAACGCGGTCCCTTGTGCCCGTAGTTCGGGTATTCGTCGCTTCGCTCCTCAGGATGACGCTTGTTTTCGCAACCACACCGCTGCCCAACCCTTGTGGTTGCATCTCCGGACGACTTCCATCCCCCGATAGACCCGCAGGAGCTCCTTGATGTCGCGATAGAGCAGCCCGGTCAGGATCAAATCGCCTTGAGCGGCAAGGAGGCGCTTGAATTCGCTCTTCAACTCCAAAATAACGTTCAAGCCGATGTTGGAAACGATGATCGGAAATTTTCCTTTCAAACCCTTGAGAGTTAGTAAGGGCCGAATTTCCGAAATCCGATTGCGCTTGAAATTCTCCACAGCCGTAGCAAGGGCTTCAGGGTCGTTGTCGACGGCGATGACTTTCCCAGCTCCGAGCCTTTTGGCCGCCATCGCCAAGATGCCGGTGCCGCAGCCGACATCGAGAACCGCCGGACGCCGCCGCGACTCCATCGCCTGGCTCAAAAGCTCGGCGGCTAAGCGAGTGGTGCTGTGGGTGCCGGTGCCGAAGGCCAAGCCAGCCTCGATGTACAGAGTATTTCCCTTTAAGCGGCGAGGGATCTTGCCTCGGGGATCGACTTCGAGGTCCGGTCGATTCGGCGTCGCTGGAATCAGTCGGAAGGGTTTCAAGTAGCGCTGGTATTTCCGGCTCCAATCTCCGCGTAGAACTTTTTGGATCTTGGCTTCGTGAAAGAGCGGACGCCCCAGTCCGCGCTCGAGCTCTTTTAAACGGCGGAGCAGGCTTTTAGCCGCCAAGCCCGGGGGTAGGGCGGCGCTCAAACCGATGCGCCCCGGTCCCTTGAGCCTTTGGCTGGAGGTCAGGCCGCTTTGGTAGAGTAGGCCCAGGGCCAAGTCGAAATCGCCTCGGGAAACCTTGGCGGTAAGCAGGAGATGGCTCTTTTTTCGGCGCGGTTGCATCGGAAAGCCTTTCATTATAAGACCGGGCGGCTTTCTCATAATAAAAAGGTATCCCTTTGGAAAAATTTTTCCGGTGTTGGGTTCGGTGGCTGCTGAAATATTACGGGGTTGTGATCCTCCTGGTCCTGGTGCTTTCGGGGCTGAGCTATCCGCGGATGATCCGGCTTTTCAAGACGATCAGCACCGACCCGATCGATCTACTGCCGCGCAACTATCCCAGCGTCCAAGCCCT
>JBIOXX010000182.1:0-2982 GCA_044869875.1 bacterium
GGTGTAGCTTTTCGACGATGTCCTTGAGCTTGAAGGCGACGATCCGGGCCTCTTCGACCGCGGTGTTGGGCAGGACCACCGAGAATTCCTCGCCGCCGTAGCGGGCCACCGTGTCGACCTCGCGGAGATTGTCGGCCAAGGCCGCCGCCAGATCGGCCAGGACGTGGTCGCCCTCGAGATGGCCGAAGGTGTCATTGAAGCGCTTGAAGTAATCGACGTCGATCATCAAGAGCGAGAGCGGCCGGCGGAAGCGCTTGGCCCGCTTCACTTCCATCTCCAATATTTTTTGGAAGTGGCGGCGGTTGTAGACCTTGGTCAGGTCGTCGACCAGCGTCATCTCCTTGGTCTTGGCGTAGAGCCGGGCGTTTTCGAGGGCGATCGCCACTTGGCCGGCGACCGTGGTCAGCAAACGGATCTCGCCCTCGCTGAAGGCGTTCACATCCTGGCGCGAGAAATTGATCGCGCCGAGGATCAAACCCTTGGCGACGATGGGCAAGGAGAGGAAGGAGCCGTCCTCGGTCTTGGCTCCCTTGTAATGCATGTAGGCCGGATCCTTGGAAGTGTCGGGGATGTAGATCGGCTGGCGGGTCTTGGCGACTTTTCCGCTGATTCCCTCGCCCAAGTCGAAGGTCAGCTCCCGAACGTGGTCGTTGCGCTTGAAGCCGCGAGCCGCCTTGACTTCAATCTTCTGGGTTTCCTCGTCGAGCAGCAAGATCGCGAAATCCTGGATGCCGACGTTGCGGACGATGACGTCGCAGAGCAGGTTGCAGAGCTCCTCGGGGTCGATGCTGCCGGTCAGGGCTTGGGAGATATTGTAAAGCATCGAGAGCTCGTTCAGGCTCGCTTCGAGCTTGAGGTTGGTCGAGGAGATGATCTCGGCCTTCTCCTCGAGCATGGCCTTGAACTTCAGCTCTTCCTGCATCGAGGTGATCTTGCGCTCGGTTTCGAGCTTGAGGCCTTCGAGATCATGAATCTTGCCGAGCATGGCGTTGAACTGGTTAGCCACTTGGCCGATCTCGTCTTCGGTGTCGACCCGGGCCTTGACCTTGAGATCGCCGGACTCGGCTTGGCGGATCGCAGCCATGAGCCGGCTCAAGGGACGGTGGAGAAAAAGATTGGTCGAGATCGCGATGATCAGGATCGAAAAAGCCGCCACGACCACCGCCAAGGCGAAGAGAACCTGGAGCATGGTGAACTTGCTGATCAGCGGCACTTGGACCATGGCCAGGATGCCGAGCAGCAGCATCACGACGACGAAAATCGAGGCCCCGGTCACCGCGCCGATCTTTAAGCCCAGATTTTCTTTGAGATTTTCCCGCAGAGCGGCGAAAAACTTCATAATAACCCAGAATCCTAGGAGAATAAGCCGCACCGTGTCAATGGCCTGTAATTTTCACCATCTGAAGCAGATTGGGTCGACCAACGAGGCGGCGGTGGCCGCCGGCCGGGAGGGGGCGCCCTCGGGCTCGATCTGGCTGGCCGATAGCCAAACCCAGGGTAAGGGGCGACTGGGGCGGCATTGGGAATCCAAGCCCGGCCTTGGCCTTTATTTCTCCCTCCTCCTTCGGCCGGCGATGAAGGCGGCGATGGCGCCGCTGACCACCCTGGCCGTCGGGCTCGGCTTGGCCGAGGCCTTAAGAAATCTTTCGCTGCAAGATTTGGTGGTGAAGTGGCCCAACGATCTCTTGGTCGGTGGCCGCAAGCTCGGCGGCATCTTGACCGAGATGGTTCACCGCGGCGAGGCCGTCGATTTTTTGGTGATCGGGGTGGGGATCAATGTCGCCCAAGAGAAGGCCGACTTTAGCGCCGAGCTCCAAGGCAGCGCGATATCGCTGCGCCAAGTCCAAGGCCGAATTTGGGACCGAATCGAGCTGCTCGAAATTCTGCGGCCCGCGATCCTGGCGGCGGTCGACCGACTCGTCGGTCAAGGCCCGGCCGAGCTGCGTCGACGCTGGGAGCGGGAATCGGGGATGGTCGGAAGAGCGGTCGCCTACGCCGGTGAAAGCGGCCTAGCTCGCGAGGGCCGGGTCTTGGGCCTCGATGCTCAGGGCCGGCTTCGGGTCCAGCACGCCGACGGCAGCATCGCGGAATTGATTGCGGAAGACACAACCCTACTATAGGTAAAATCCATGCTACTCGCCATCGACGTCGGCAACACCAATATGGTCATCGGGGTCTTCGAGGGGAAACCCGCGAAAAACAAGGCTCGGCGCCTGCTCCAGCATTGGCGAATGGAGACCAAGAAAGAGCGGACCTCCGACGAGTTCGGAATCTTCTTCAAGGAGCTCTTCCAATTCGCCGGCCTGGCGATGAAAGAGGTCGAGGCGGTCATCATCTCCAACGTCGTGCCCCAGCTCGAATTCAACCTCGAGCGGATGTGCGAGCGCTACTTCAAGCTCAAGCCCAAATTCATCCATTCCAAGCTGAAGTTGCCCTTCAAGATCGGCCTCAAAGCTCCCCAGGAGATCGGCGCCGACCGCTTGGTCAACAACGCCGCCGCCATCCTCAAGTACGGCAGCCCGCTGATCGTGGTCGACTTCGGCACCGCCACCACCTTCGACTTCATCGACCGCAGCAAGACTTACCGCGGCGGCTGCATCTGCCCCGGCATCGCCATCTCCAACGAGGCCCTCTTCCAGCACGCCTCCAAGCTGCCCCGGGTCGAGATCCGCAAGCCCCGGCACATCGTCGGGATCGATACCGTCGAGAGCATCCAAGCCGGCATCTTCTACGGCTACGTCGGAATGGTCGACGAAATCGCCCGCGGCATCCAGCGCGAGCGCAAGGCCAAGTGCAAGGTCGTCGCCACCGGCGGCTTCATCGGCCTGATTTCCCAGGCCAGCAAGACGATCAAGCACTACGATCCGTTTTTGACTTTGGACGGCTTGCGGCTGTTGTATGAGATGAATTTTAAATGATGCCTGTCATCCTGAGCGGAGCGAAGGACCTGTGACTGCCCAAGAAACTGAGAGCCCCAGCGTC
>JBIOXX010000183.1:0-6989 GCA_044869875.1 bacterium
ATGCAGATAAAATTCATTTTCCAAAAATCAAACAATATGTAAAATTTGGAATATGCCCGCCTTGAAAAGCATCGACGGCCGTTACGAGATCCTGGAATTGTTGGGCGAGGGTTTGAGTGGCGAAGTCTTTCTCGTGGCCGCCGCCAGCCAACGTTATGCCTTGAAGCTGCTCAAGCCGATGAGCGACCGCCGCCTCCATGAGAGCTTGCTCAAGGCCTTCAAGTTCGAGTTCGCCTTCCTCAAAGACCTGCGCCATCCCAACGTGGTTCGGATTCACGACTTCGGTTTCGACGCCGCGACCGAGCGATTTTATTTCACCGAAGAATTTCTCTTGAGCCGTGGCGCCGCCGATTACGCCGCCAAGGCCGATGCCCGGCTTGTCGGCGAGCTCTTCGTTCAAGCCATTCAAGGCTTGCAGGCGATTCACCGGGCCAAGCTTCGCCACGGCGATCTCAAGGCCAGCAATCTGCTGGTGGTGGAAGAGCAGGGCCAGCCGCTGCTCAAGATCATCGATTTGGGTTTGGCCGATCCGCGTTTTCCCTTCACCGCCGGTACGCCTTCGACGATGGCGCCGGAGCAAATTCTGCGCGAGCCGGTCGACGAGCGGGCCGACCTTTACTCGCTGGGCGTGGTCTTCTATCAGCTTTTCTCGGGACAGAACCCCTTCGCCCGGGCCGACGCCGAAGCGACTTACCGGGCTCATTTGACCTTGAAGCCGCCGCCGCTCAGCTTGGCCAATCCGGCGGTGCCGGCCTTTTGGAATTCGGTTTTCCAAACCTTGCTTGAAAAAAATCCGGCCCGCCGTTTCCGCGACGCCGGCGATCTTCTGGCGGCGGTCGAGTTCGCTCAGCCCGGCAAGAGCCGCGGACCCAAGCCCTGGCGGCCGGAGCGCTGGTTCGCCCGGGCCGACTTGATCGACGGGGCCCTGGCCAAACTTCGCTCCGCCTTGAGCGCGAAGGGTGGCAAACCGCGAGCCCTTCTGCTTAGCGGCGAGGCTGGCGCCGGCAAGAGCCGGCTGGCTCAGGAGCTGAAGTATTGTCTTCAAATGGAGAGCGTCCGGGTGCTGCCGGCCTTCGAGGCCGGCGCCGAGCTGTGGCTGCTCGACGAATGGCCGGCCGAAGAAAAAGAGCAGGAGCTTTGCTGGGAGCGCCTCCAAGCCGCCGCGAAACCGGCGCCCTTGCTGGCGACGGTCGAACGGAGTCGAGAAGAGAGCTTGAAGCTCGGCTTGGAAGCGCGAGGCTTCGAAGTGCTGAGCTTTCCGGTGCCGGCCTTCTCGCGCGAAGAGCTTAAGGTCTTTCTCCAAGAGCTGAGTGGGGTCGCCGAGATTCCCGAAGCCTTTCTCGCCGGCCTCTGGCGCAAGACTGAAGGCAATCCCGGCTTGGTGGTCGCGGCGGTCGAGGCTTTCAGCCGGCGCCAACGCTTGCTCGATGCCCAAGGCCGCTGGAACCTCGTCGCCTTCCGTGAGGGCGATCTCGACTTCGAGGAAAAGGATTGGAGCTTGGAGGAGCTGGACAAAGCCTTAGCGGCTCTTCCCCAGAGCGAAGCCGCGGCCCGGGCCACTTTGAAGCTGCGCCGGGCCGATGAGCAGATGGCCCGGGCCGGCGATGCCGAAGTCGAGTCGGCCTTCGCCGAGGCCGAGGCTGAGATCTCGGCTCTGAGCGCCGGCGCCGACCGGCTTCGCCTCAAGGCGGCATGCGAGGAGCGGCGGGGAGTTTTCGAGCTCAAGCGCGGACGGACTCAGGCGGCCAAGCTTCGCTTCGAGCGAGCTTCGGCCTTGCTCGAAGAAAGCGGCGCCGACGCGGCACTGTGGATCCGCTGCCGGAATTACCTCGCCGGCTTGATGGCCCAGGAAGGCGCGGGCCGCGAGGCGGTGAAGGTCTTTCAAGAAATGGAGGGGAAGTGGAGCGATCTTGCCGCCGACCAACAGGCCCGGGTCTTGAATCAGGATTTGGGCTCGGCTCTTCTCCAAGTCGGCGAGGCCCAGTCGGCGGTCGCCGCCTGGCAACGCCTGCTTCCGGTCTACGAGCGGATCGGCGATCCGCCGAGCCTGATGCGGGCCTACTATAATCTGGCCGAAGCCCAGCTCGCGGCCCGCGATTTCGAGGCGGCGGTGGCCGGTTTCGAGCGCGGCGCCGAGCTGATGCGGCTGCATCGCCAATTCGATTTCCTGCTCCGAACCTACAACGGTCTGGGCAAGGTCCGGCATTTGATGGGCCAAGCCGAGGCCGCGAAGAACGATTACCGGACCGGCCTCGAGCTGGCCGAATACTTGGGCGATTCCTGCTCGGCCGCGGCTCTGGCTCAAAACCTCGGATCGATCTTGGGCGAGGGCGGCGATTTCGAGGCCGCGCGGCGCCACTTCAATCTGGCCATCAATTTTTTAGGCAAGCTCTCGGAGCGCCATCCCTATGCCCAGTATCTTCTGGCCCGGGCTTGGATCGAGCTTGCCGACCTGGAACGGCGCCAAGGCCATTTCGACCAAGCCCTGGCTTTTGCCCGCGACGCCGACCGCTTGGCCCAGCAGGAAGCCTCGTTGGCCGGCTTTCGTTTTTGGGTTTTGCTCACCCGGGCCGAGATCGCCCGTGACCGGGGACGGGAAGGGGAATTGGAAGAAGCTCTCGCCGAGTTGCTGCCGATGGCCGACGATGCCGAGAAGAAAGCCAAAGTCGAAGCGCTCCGGGCCAAAGATTCGGTTTCCACTTCCCCCACCGAAGGCTCGACCCGCGTCGAGACGATCCGGCCCGATCCGATGGCTCCCGGCGAATCGCTGGTCCTGGCCGAGCGCCGCCTCGCCGCCGAGCGTGACCCCGAGACTCTGCGGCGCTTGGTCCAAGAATTGGAGCGGCGGCTCCGCGAGAGCGAGGAGGAGCTGGAGCGGGCCCGGCGCGAAGGCGTCGAATCGAGCGTCCTGCTGCGCTTCGCCGAGGCCGATTTCTTGAGCCGCAACGCCGCGATGCAAGATCTCTTCCGCACCGTCGAACGGATCCGCGACACCGAGCTGGCGGTGGTGATCCATGGTGAATCCGGAACCGGCAAAGAGCTCTTGGCCCGTTCGCTGCACCGCGGCTCGCGCCGTCACACCGGCCCCTTCGTCGCCGTTAACTGCGCGGCCTTTCCGGCGGCCTTGATCGAGAGCGAGCTCTTTGGCTACCGGGCCGGCGCTTTCACCGGCGCGGTCCGCGACAAGCCGGGCCTGATCGAATCGGCCGAAGGCGGCACGCTTTTCCTCGACGAGATCGCCGAGCTCGAGCTGTCGCTCCAAGCCAAGCTGCTTCGGGTCCTCCAAGAACGGGAAATCGTGCGGATCGGCGAGACCAAGCCTCGGCCGGTGCGCTTCCGCCTGCTTTCGGCTTCCCACCGAAAACTGGAAGAGCAGGTTCGGGTCGGCCGCTTTCGCGAGGACCTCTTCTACCGGGTCGCCGAGCTCGAACTCGACCTGCCGCCGCTCCGCGAGCGGCCCGAGGACATCGCTCCGCTGGCCGAGCGCTTCATCGTCCAGTATCTCGAAGAGCATCGCGAAAAGGAGAAAGTGAAGCTGGGCCGGGATCTGCTCGGTGCCCTGCTCGAATATCCCTGGCCGGGCAATGTCCGGGAGCTGGAGAATTTGATTCGGGCCGCCACCGCCCTGCGGCGCGGGCCCCAGCTTCGGCTCCAGGATTTACCGGCTTCTTGGCGCGAGCGATTGAAAGGGAAGGGCGAGATCAAAACTCCGGTCAAGATCGTTTCGCCGACCTCGACCGGGGAAGCCAAGGAGCCGAAGCCGAAGAGCTGGCGCGAGCTCGAAGAGCTGATCCTGGCCAAAGCTCTGCTGCATTTCGATCTCGACGTCCGTCAGGCCGCCTTGGCCTTGGGCTGCGCTCCCTCCAAATTGTACCAAAGGCTCCGTGAGTCCCGGCTCGCCGAACGCCGGAACCTTTGGGCGGCCGAGCCCTATCATTATAGGGGGGAGAGTCTGGCCGAGCTGAAGCGCCGCGCCTTCCAGGAGGCCTTGGCCGAGGCCGGCGGAAGCGCCTACCGCGCCGCTCGGCGCCTGGGCGTCAGCCCGGCGACGGTCTACCAGTGGGCGCGTTAAGGATGGACAGGCTCGGCTGGACCATACTAGGGATTTTATGGTGAAGGCTTTGCGCTACATCGCGGTGGAAGGGCCGATCGGGGTGGGAAAAACCACTCTGACCAACCTCCTGGCCCAGGAATTCCAAGGCCGGATCGTCCTCGAAGAAGCCGAGGAGAATCCTTTCTTGCCGTCTTTCTACAAGGATCCCAAATCCCATGCTTTTCAGACTCAGGTCTTCTTTCTACTCTCCCGTTATCAGCAGCAGAAGACTTTGATGCAACAGGATCTCTTCAAGCAGGCCACGATCTCGGATTACATCTTCGCCAAGGACCGGATCTTCGCCATGCTCAACTTGAGCGAAGAGGAGATCAATCTTTACGACAAGCTTTACCGGGTTTTGGACGCCCAAGTTCCCAAGCCCGACCTGGTCATCTTTCTTCAAGCCAGCGTCGACACTCTCCGCGAGCGGATCAAGAAGCGCGGCATCCGCTACGAGAAATCGATTTCCGGCGCCTATATCGAGCGGCTTTGCCAGGCCTACAACCAATTTTTCTTCGAATACGACGAGACGCCGCTGCTCACGGTCAACTGCACCGAGATTGACATCGTCAAAAACGAGGAAGACTATAAGAAGTTGTTGAAGGAAATCTTGAACATGCGCAAGGCTAAGCTCGACAAGCACTACGTGAGCATCAGCAGCAAGACTTAAGGCATGAAAATCACCGTTCCTCAAATCGTCGCGATGAAGGTCAAGGGCGAGAAGATCGCCATGGTCACGGCCTACGATTACAGCTTCGCCAAGCTCATCGACGGGGCCGGGGTCGAGGTGATCTTGGTCGGCGATTCGCTGGGTATGGTGGTGCAGGGCCGCAAGAACACCCTCGGCGTCACTCTCGACCACATGGTTTACCACTGCCACTGCGTCGCCAAGGGCGCGGAGCGGGCCCACGTCGTCGGCGACCTGCCTTTTCTTTCTTATCAAGCTTCCAAAGAGGACGCGATCCGCTCCTCGGGCGAGCTGCTCAAGAGGGGCCACGCCGACTCGGTCAAGCTCGAAGGCGGCGAGGAAATCGCCGAGACGGTGAAGGCCGTCGTCGATTTGGGAATCCCGGTGATGGGTCACGTCGGCCTCATGCCCCAGCGGATCCAGCAGATGGGCGGCTACAAAATCCAGGGCCGGGGCAAGGAAGCCGCCAAGAAGGTGATGCGCGATGCTAAAGCCATCGCCGATGCCGGAGCTTACTCGCTGGTGCTCGAGGGAATCACCTTGGAGCTGGCCAAGGAAATCACCGCCGCGGTCTCGATTCCGACCATCGGCATCGGCTCGGGTCCGCATTGCGACGGCCAAGTCCTGGTCTGCTACGACTTGCTCGGCGTCTTCCAAGATTTCAGCCCCAAGTTCGTCAAGCACTACGCCGATCTCAAGCAAGTGGTAGGTACGGCCTTGGGCACCTACATCGCTGAAGTCAAATCCGGAAAATTCCCGGGACCGGAGCACAGCTTCAGCGAAACCAAGTCGTAGGAGGATCGAGGATGCAAATCTTCCGCACGGTGCGAGAAATGCAAGCTTGGTCTTTGGGCCGCCGAGCCGAGGGTCGACGCCTCGCCTTGGTTCCAACCATGGGCGCCCTTCACCAGGGCCATCTCACTCTCATCGACGAAGCCAAGAAGCAGGCCGACGACGTCGTCCTCTCGATCTACGTCAACCCGGCTCAATTCGGGCCCCAGGAAGATTTCGAAAAATACCCCCGAGCTTTCGAGCAGGATTCGGCCGCCGCCAAGGAACGGGGCGTGGCCGCCCTCTTCGCGCCGAGCAACGAGGAGATGTACCCGCCGAGCCATCAGACTTTCGTCACCGTCACCGAATTGAGCCGCGGCCTCTGCGGGGCCTTCCGGCCCGGCCACTTTCGCGGGGTAACCACCGTCGTCGCCAAGCTGTTCCTCATCGTTCAACCCCATCGGGCCTATTTCGGCGAGAAGGATTACCAGCAGCTCCGAGTCATTCGGAGGATGGTGACGGATTTAAATATCCCGGTCGAGGTGGTCGGCGTCGAGACCGTCCGCGACCCCGACGGCTTGGCGATGAGCTCGCGCAACGCTTACTTGAGTCCCGAAGAGCGGATCGAAGCCCTGAACATCCCGCGGTCCATCGCCCTGGCCCAGGAGCTGGTGGGGAAGGGGTCTCGCGAATGTCGAAGCATCCTCGAGCAAGTCCAGGGCTTGCTCTTTCAGGGAAAATTCACCATGGTGCAGTACGCCGAGATCGTCGATGAGGATTCGCTGGCGCCGCTCACTTCGGTCGAGCGACCGGCTCGGCTAATTCTCGCGGTCTATATCAACGGCAAGCGCTTAATCGACAACGGCCCGCTGCGGCCTTAATTTCGAAGGAGCTCCCTTGGCAACCTCCGCGCCCCAAACCGCCGAAGTCCATCTCATCGTCGCCCAGCATTTGATCCCGATCGAGGGTGAAATTCTCTCGCCCGGCGCGCTGGCTTTCCAAGGCGAGAGGATCCTGGCGGTCGGCCAACCCGAAGAGCTGCGCCAGCGTTTCCCCCAAGCCAAAGTCGAAGAGTATCCCAATCACTGTCTCTTGCCGGGCCTGGTCAACGCCCATGCCGACCTTTCGCTGACTCACTTCGAGAAATATCCCCATCCCTTGCCCGAGACCAAGGAAGGCCGGATCCTCTTCATGGCCTGGCTGGTCAACGTTTCGCGCTTCAAGTCCAAGCTTTCGCTCGACGACCAGCAAAAATCGCTGCGCGAGGGCCTGGACATCGTCCGCCGCTCCGGCGTGACCACGGTCGGCGACGTCTGCCGCTATCCGATCGCGGTGCCGCTCTACCGCGAGTCCGGCCTTCGGATCGTGGCCCTGGCCGAGATCGAAAATATCCAGCGGACCCTGGCTCAAGATGAGTTTGAGCAAGCCCTGGCCCTG
>JBIOXX010000184.1:0-3244 GCA_044869875.1 bacterium
GGGTGACGCCGATTTCCTTCTCTCAATTCTTGAGAGACGGTTTTTCCTTTCATCTGACCAGCCTCAACTTCCTCCGGCGTCCCTTTAAGCACGCGCCATGGTTGTTGGCCGATTCGAATCTGGGATACCTGGACCGCTTGAACCATCTGGGTTTTTTTGATACCCGGGATCTCCGCCGCGAATTTTCAAAAGACTTTTCAGCTTTCCTGAAAATTCCGGTTTTTGACCGATTGCAGGCCTTGACTTTGGGAAACAACATCCTGGGGTCGAAAGAAGTGGCACAGCTGATCGATTCACCGGCGTTGCGAAATCTTTCGAATCTAAGCCTTCGGGTCAATCAATTGGGCCCCGAAGGGGTCGCGGCCTTGGTCCTATCGCCGGATATTGGTCGGTTGCGGGGCTTGGAGCTCGATTCGAACCAGCTCGGCGACGATGGAGTTCGCGTTCTAGCCGAATCTCCGGCCCAAAATCTTCGGTATCTCAGCTTGTCATCCAATAATATCGGGCCGGCCGGAGCGACGATCCTCGCGAACTCCCCGACCTTTAAAAACTTGCGGCATTTGGATTTGAGTTCCAACTACATTGGCTTGGCCGGCATGCAAGCGCTTTTACAGTCGCCCCATCTTGGTGGTCTGGAATCTTTGAGCATGGATATCGGCATTTACTTGAACCACTACGAGAGTGCTCGTTTGGTGGAGAGATATCCCTTTTTGATTCGGCATCCACTCCGCACGATGATTGTCGATTGAGCTTATTCCGATTTTGCGCCGGTCGCCGGCTGAGCCTTCTGGAACTTGGTCGGATCCAAGCCTTGGAAGCCGATCTCGAAGGCGCCGTAGGCGCCGTAGCCGATCCTCTCGTCGCTCCGAGTTAGCAGGCCGCCGATGACGATGTTGACGATGCCGCGGTTCTTGTCGCCCAGCGCCATCCAGCGGCCGGAGAGACCGAACTGATCCTCGACCTTGGTGCCCTGGTAGTCGACCAAATCCTCGCGCCAGGCCCGGCCGTAGTTGGCTTCGATCCCCCAATAACGCTGGTGGAAGTCGAGGCTGGTGTTCAAGGCGTGGCGCGGCTTCAGCGGATGCAAGCCGCCATTCGGATCGACGACCGGAGCGAAATAACCGTAGCCCACCCGCAAGTCGAACATCTCACCCAAGCCCTGCTGCAAGAGGACGCTCGGCGCCAAGGCGTCGCCGGCGGCCAAGGAATCGACGCCCGGCAAGAGAGCCGGCAAACTGCCTTCGGGATAATGGACGTAGCCCAGGGACGCGCCGACCGAGGTCACCCAACCGGGCATGTCGAACTTGTCGAAGAAGCTGAAGGTGGCAAGGCCTTGGGCGAGGCCGAGGGCTTCTTTCCTCCCGCCGACGCCGCCGCCGAGCGAGAACTTGAGGTCGACCGGAAATTTTTCAGTCCAAGGTTTGCGAAAACGAATGTCGCCGCCGATCGGCCCGACGCTGATTTGGGGATCGGCCAGATTGCCGTTGTTGAAACCCTCGACGTTGATCCAGTCGCGCATGATCCGCTGGATGGTATTGTCCCAATAGTAGCGTCCAACCCTGAGCTGCCAGTTGGGCGAGAAATGATATTTGAGGTAAACCTCGGGCAGGTCGACCCGCACGTCGTTGCCGTTGATGGTGTCGTGAACGAGGAGGCGGCGGTCGGGATTGAGACGGAAGAGCGGAAGCTTGGCGTCGGTGAGAGCGTCCTCGTGGCCGAACTGGACGGTGGGCGACAGGTGCAGGCTCAGCGCGGGCGTGAACTGGATGTTCGACCGCGGGGTGATGCGCAGACCCCAATGATAGCTGTCGTCAATCGAATGGAAGGGAAAGACCCCTTCCAAACTGAAATCCAGGGTAATGTCACCCATGGCGTGTGTGCTCCCCCAAAATAAACCCCCCGTCGCTCTATTGAAGTATCGGAAATCACGCAAGAAAGTTACTGGCTCCGAGCTCGAAAAAAGATGCCGCATGGCGGCAAGCCCAGGCCCATTAAATATCAATTAAAAACAATAGGTTATGACAAGAAGAAAATTCAGGATTCCGGACTTGGAGTCGGGGTCGGTGAATCGAATTCGTTAGGGTCCCAATAGCGAAAGGCCTCGAGGTAATGCTTAAAGTAACCCTCGGCGGCCTGTTTTTTCTCCATTTCGACCTTAGCGGCCTCGACCAAGGCCCTTTCCCGTTCGAGATCGATCACTCCCCTCAGCACCAAGGTTCGTAAAAACACGAAATACGTGTCCATGGAATCGCCCAGGCAATAGTCCTCGATCCGGAAAAATTCGCCTTGCTCGAAGAGTTGCTGGACCATGTCGCCCTTGGTGTCCATCTTTCCAGGCTTGCCCAGGATTTTCGAAAAGAGGTTCAGTCCGCCTTTCCAACGAATCGCTCCGTAGTTGGTCAGAAACTCGTGGAGGTCGAGGTGATGTTCTTCGTTGTAACGGTAACGCGGGCCGAACTTGTCGTAATGCGATTCGCGGATGTTAAGCCCTAAGCGAAAAGCCCAAAGCTCGAGCACCCGCAGGTCGAAACCCTTGCCGTTGAAATCGATCAAGACCGGCCGGTTGTTGTTGTAGGTCTCCCAAAAGTGCTCGACCAGCGCGCGCGGACTTTTGACGTCCTTGCCGAGCAGGCCGATCCGTTGGATCTCGAAATCGGAATTCAGTCCGACGGCGGCGATGCAGATCGGCGTGTGAAAGGCCGGATTGATAAAATCGCGTTCTTGAGCGGCCAATTCCTCGACTTGGGCTTGATAGGCTGCCTGATCGTCGAGGCCCCAGCCGCCGTAGCAAACCCGATTGAGCAGAGCTTTGTCGATGGAGGTTTCGATGTCGTAAACCAGATAGCGAAATTGTTGGGACATTATTTGATTCCTCGAGCCAGTTTGGGATTTTGTTCGAGCATTCCCGGCACCGCCAACAGGTCGGCGAATTCCTTCCGCTTCAAAATGGCCTCGTAATAGAGCCGGCCGACCGTGACCGGCCCCAGCGGATCGTAGAGCAAATTGGCTTCCAATTCCTCGACCGGGATTTGGGGAAATTTTCCGGCCCAGGCCGACTTCTCGATCAAGCCCATCGATTCGGCCTTGAGCGGTCGCGGCGGCGGTTTGAGGAAATTGCCGTTGGAATCGAGGAGGGCCGCGCCGTCGTAATCGGCGAGATCGGTCGGCTTTCCGAGCAGGGCGAGGATCGTCGGTGCCAAATCGATCAAGCCCGCCGGCTCCAGCGTTTCGTCGAAGCCCGAGA
>JBIOXX010000185.1:0-5160 GCA_044869875.1 bacterium
CGGGGCCGGCGAAAAGAACGACATCGTCGCCCAGGATCCCTATTTGTCGACCCGCCACGCCAAGCTGACGCTGCGCGAGGGGCGGCTCTGGGTCTACGATCTTGGCTCGACCAATGGGAGCTTCCTCAACGGCGTGAAGATTCGCGAGGCCGAGCTGGAGGAAGGGCAGATTCTCAAGGTCGGCCAATGCGAAATTCGAATTTCCAGCGAGGAACGACTCGAAAGCACCGGCCCCAAGAATGTCGATCGCTTCTGCGGCATGGTCGGAAGCTCGCTGGAGATGCGCGAGCTCTACGGCTTGCTCGAAAAAGTCGGGCCGACCGAGGCCAGCGTCCTCATCCTCGGCGAATCGGGCACCGGCAAGGAGCTGGTCGCCCAGGCGGTCCATCGACTTTCGGCCCGGCAGCGGGGACCCTTGGTCGCGATCAACTGTGGAGCCATTTCGTCCGAGCTGATCGAGAGCGAGCTCTTTGGCCATGAGAAGGGGGCTTTTACCGGGGCTCTTCGCCAACACGACGGCGCTTTTGGCCAGGCCCGCGGCGGGACCCTGTTCCTCGATGAAGTCGGGGAGCTGCCCTTGGCGCTTCAACCCAAGCTGCTTCGCGTTTTGGAGAATCGCAGCTACCGCCGGGTCGGCGGAACCGAGGAGCTGAGCGCCGACGTCCGGGTCGTTGCCGCCACCCATCAAGACCTGGCCAAGGCTGTCCAGGAGAGGCGTTTTCGCGAGGACTTGTTCTTCCGGCTTTTCGTGATGCCGGTCCACCTGCCGCCGCTCCGCCAGCGCAAGGAAGACATTGCCTTGCTCTGCGAGAGCTTCCTCAAGGAGTTTGCTTCCGGCGCCGGCTCCAAGGAGCTCAGCCCCCCGGCCTTAGCCCGGCTTCGCGAGCACGCCTTTCCCGGCAACGTCCGGGAGCTGCGCAATCTCCTGCTGCGGGCGATGATTCTCGCCTCGGGGCCCAAGATCGAGCCCAAGGACTTGATCTTTCCCAATGAGACCGGCACGGTGGCTCCGACGGTCGGAATTCCGCTCGAGAGCTTGGAAGAGATGGAAAAAAGGCTGGTATTGAAGGCCTTGACCGCCAGCGCCTGGAACAAGGCCAAGGCGGCCGAGACCCTTGGCGTCGCCAAGTCGACGCTTTTCGCGAAAATCAAGCTCTACGATCTCAAAGACCCTCGGGAAGAATCTTGACCAGCTCGATTTGGGTTTTACCCTCGGAGTGGCGGACCGCAATCGCGGCCATCTCCCAATGCCAGCCCCGCAGGTATTCGGGGTGAGCCCGAAGAAATATGGCGACCGCTTTCTGGAAATGGCGTAGCTTCTTCGGAGTCACCGCCTCGAGGGCATCGCCAAAGATTCGCGAATGCCGGGCCTTCACTTCGACGAAGAGGAGGGTGTCGTGGCGGCTGGCCACTAGGTCGATTTCGCCGAAGCCGGTACGGAATCGCTCGGCGACGATTTTATAACCTTGCCTCTGCAGGTACTTTTTGGCAAAAGCCTCGCCGAGACGGCCTTGTGCCTGATTCCAGGATGGTGTATGTTGCCGCATTCCTTTAGGATATTTGCATGAGCTGTGCCAAATCCTTCTTTCCCTGCCTATGAACTTCCAAACCTGGTTTTCCGCCCAACATCCCCCAATTCCCTTTTCTTCGGCCGAGGCGGTGCTCGCTTTGGTCGCCGAAGGCGGCACGGTCCCCTTCATTGCCCGTTACCGCAAGGAGCGCACCGGCAATTTGGATGAGGTCGCGATTCAAGATGTCATCGACGCCCACGAAAAGTGGCAGGAGATCCTCCAACGGCAGAGCTATATCCTGGAGCAAATCGAGAAGCAGAAGCAGCTCACTCCGGAATTGAAGGATCAGGTCCTGGCGACTTTCGAGCTCGAACGCCTCGAAGACATTTATTTGCCTTACAAGCAGAAGCGAAAGACCAAGGCGGCTCAGGCCCGCGAAGCCGGCATCGAGCCTTTGGCCGATTGGATCTGGAACTGCGGTCACGGCACCGAGCAGCCCCAGCCCGGTCAAACCCTCGAGCTCTGGGCCTTCACTTTTCGAAATGAAGAAAAGGGCTACCCCGACGCCGCAGCGGCCATCGAGGCGGCTCAGGATATCCTGATTGAGCGTCTTTCCGAAGTGGTCGATTTGCGGCAAAAGGTCCGGGAGAAGACCTTTGCCGAGGGCTTCGTCATCACCGGCAAGGCGCCCAAGGCCAAGCCCCACAGCAAGTACGAAAATTATTTCCAATTCCACGAGCCGATCGTCTCGCTGCTCAAGCCCGAAAATTCCCACCGCTATCTGGCCTTGCGCCGAGGCTGGATCGAGGAAGAGCTGACCTTGGCGATCAGCGGTAAGCCCGACGGGGAGGGCGGCGACGGCGGCTTCGAGGCCGCACTGCTCGCGGATTACGAGAGCTTGGCTTTAAGCGTTCCCGATTCCCCCGGCGCCGAAGTCCTGCGCAAGGCGGCTCGGCTGGCGCTCAAGGCCCACGTCCAACCGAGCATCGACAGCGAGATCCACAAGGCTTTGAAGGCGGTCGCCGACGAAGTCGCGATCAAGGTCTTCGCCGAAAATGTCCGCAAGCTCCTGTTGGCTTCGCCCTTCGGTCCCAAGGCCGTGCTCGGCGTCGATCCCGGCGTTCGTAGCGGCTGCAAGCTGGCCTTGGTCGACGATTCCGGAAAATTTCTCTCTAACACCGTGATTTATCTCCAGAGCGACGAAGCCAAGGCCGCCGCCAAGCAAGGGCTTAAGGATTTGCTCGCGACCGGGTCGGTTCGAGCCATTGCCGTCGGCAACGGCACCGCCGGCCGCGAGGCCGAGCTCTTCGTTCGGGCCACGGTGAAAGAGGCCGGCATCGAGAACCTGCCGGTGGTGATGGTCAGCGAGGCCGGCGCCAGCGTCTACAGTGCCAGCGAGGTCGCTCGCGAGGAGTTCCCGGATTTGGACCTCACGGTCCGTGGCGCGATCTCCATCGCCCGCCGGCTCCAGGATCCGCTGGCCGAATTGGTCAAGACCGATCCCAAAAGCATCGGCGTCGGTCAATACCAGCACGACGTTTCCCAGGCTCGGCTCAAGAAGAGCCTGGACCACGTCGTCGATTCCTGCGTCAACCAGGTCGGGGTCAATCTGAACACCGCTTCGATGCATCTGCTGGCCCACGTTGCCGGAATCGGACCGGCCTTGGCCAAGGCCGTGGTCGACTACCGCGGCGCCAAGGGACTTTTTTCCTCGCGGGCCGAGCTTTTGGAAGTCCCGCGCTTTTCCCAAAAGGTCTTCGAGCAGGCCGCCGGTTTCCTCCGGGTTCCGGAATCGGCGAATCCGCTCGACAACACCGGGGTCCACCCCGAGCGTTATCCGATCCTGGAAGCTCGAGCCGCGGCGCAGGGAAAGAATGTCTCCGATCTGATGGGAGCCGGCGCCAAGGCCCTGCGCGAGGATGTCGAGTTCAAGGCCAGCGTTGGCGATTTCACTTTCGAGGATCTGATCGGCGAGCTCGAGAAGCCGGGCCGCGATCCGCGCGAGCATTTCGTTCCTTTCAGCTTCCGCGACGACATCTACGAGCTGAAGGATCTCCAGGCCGGGATGATCTGCCCGGGCATCGTTACCAATGTGACCAATTTCGGCGCCTTCGTCGATATCGGCGTGCATCAAGACGGACTGGTCCATTTGAGTCAATTGGCTCAGCGCTTCGTCAAGGATCCGCGCGAGGTCGTCAGCCCCGGCGACCGGGTTCAAGTGAAGGTGCTCGAAGTCGATTTGGACAAGAAACAAATTTCACTTTCGATGAAGCAAGCCTTCGAAGCCCCCCGCCGGGAAAGACGCCCCCAGCCTGCCGAAGGTGGCGATCGTCGCCAAGATCGGGGGCCGCGAGGCAAGGGCCGACCCGGCGATCGCCGCGGCGGTCCGCCCCGCCGACCGCCGGCTCCACGACCGGTGTTCAACAACGCTTTCGCCGCTTTGGCCGACCTCCGCGACCAATTAAAGCCTAAAAAATAGGCTTTTGCTTCACGACAATCGCCCGCAAATGCATGCCTAGTCTTTGCTCAAGCGCTTAAATCGACGCCGCAGGCTCGCTGCGGTGCTCGCGCTAACTCCTTGAAATTCCACGACCCGCGTTTTGGCACGGATGTTGGAGTACTCATAAGATGAGGAGAGGTAGGTCTTTGGAATCGAGGGAGATCTTTGCACCACTGAGGGGTTTTTGTTTTGACGCCGCCTGTATCACGCCTGAGTATATCGCCGCTGCTGGGTTCCGCATCGACGTCGCTGAATCCGCAGTCTTCCTTGCCCTCGGCCCACCCGGCCGACCGTTTTCTTGCCCGTTGGATCGATCATATCAATCCTGACCTAGGCCTCAGCCAAGCCTTGGAACGCGGTGAAGCCGCCACTCTTCGAGCCGCCTACGAACATCTCCCCATCGCGCGCCGCGAGTCTCTAGAAAATTCTTTGGGTCGGACCTTCACCGCCGAGCTTCTGTCGATCAGCACCGAGCGGGACAAGACCCTTTTTGGCGAGGCCCTCTTGAGCTTGGCCAGCCGCCAAGAGCGCGCCGGCCGGGAAGATTTGGCCGTTCGTCTCTATTCCAGCTTGCCTGAGCTGCGCAACGGAAAGCCGCCGACCGCCGATTTGCTCTCGGTGATCGAGCGTTCCGAGCAGCGCCTCAAGGTTTTGCAAGGCGGTGGAACTTTCGGAAATCGAGCCGAGCACTGGCTGCGGAATATTACCGTCGACAGCACCGCTCAAAACATCAATCACGCCGGCGCCGTGCTCGGCTTGGCGACCATCGCTTGCTCTTACATCCGTCCTTTGCGGCCGCTGGCTGCGGCCGGCGTTCATTTTCTCTCCAAGCCGACGATTTCGGCGACGCTGCTCGCCGGCGGCGCCTATGTCCTGACCCAGCAAGCTCCGGAAGCTTGGGCGGCGACCGGCCGGCTGTGGCACGGCGGCGACGCCAATCATTCCGGAGTCGGCGACCTCCTGACCGTTTCCGGTTTCGCCTTGGGGATTCTGGGCACTGGGGTTGGAGCGGCCAGTTTCGGCCTCGGCGCTCGAACTTTCCGCAGCGCCCGCCAAGTGGCCTTGGCCGAAGGCTACACTCCGGCCGCCGCCACTCGAATCGCCTTATATCAAGGCGACGCGGTTCGGCGGGCGGTCCACGATCCCGAG
>JBIOXX010000186.1:0-10801 GCA_044869875.1 bacterium
CCCACCCAAGTGATTTCGATCCGCTTGCCCACCCCGCTATTAAATCGAATTCGGGCCGAGGCCAGTGCCAAGGATGTCCCTTACCAAGCTCTGATCAAGGTCATGCTGAACGATTCCCTTCGTCGCAGCCATCGGTCTTGAGTTTAACATTGAATTTCGGGATTCCATTCAGTAGGACCCGATCATGACCTGGGCCCTTCTCGCCATCGCTTCGCTCGCTTGCCTGCTGCTGGGCTTCGTGCTCTTCAAGCAGCGTGATCTCCAGCGCAAGCTCGAGAAGCCGGGGCTCGATACCGGGCTGCTGCTCCTCCATCAACAGGTCGTGAGCCTTAGCGAACAGATGGGTCAGCACTTGGACGGCAACGCCCAGATCGTCCAGACTCAGCTCGGCCAGCTCAATCAGCAGCTCAACGAGCGCCTCGCCGACTCCAGCCAAGTTTTGCAAAAGAGCCAGGAGAGCTTGAACGTTCGATTGGATAATGCCGCCAAGGTCGTCTCCGAGGTCCAGGGCAAGCTCGGCAAGCTCGAAGAAGCCAACCAGCGGCTCTTCGAAGTCGGCAAGGACATCCGCTCGCTCCAGGAAATTCTCAAGGCCCCCAAGCTCCGTGGCTCGCTCGGCGAATACTTTCTCTCCGATTTGCTCAGCCAGATTCTGCCCCGCGAGCACTACGAACTGCAGCACGCCTTCAAGAACGGCGAGAAGGTCGATGCCGCCATCCGGCTCGGCGACAAATGGGTGCCGGTCGACGCCAAGTTCCCGCTCGAGAATTTCCAGCGCTTTCTGGCGGCCGAGAGCGAGGCCGACAAGAAGGCTTTCAAGAAGGTTTTCGTCTCCGACGTCAAGAAGCACATCGACGCCATCGCCCAGAAGTACATCCGGCCCGACGAGAATACTTTTGACTTTGCTTTGATGTACGTTCCGGCGGAGAATGTTTATTACGAGATCATCGTCAAGGACGACCTGACCGAGGGCGACCATCTGCTGGCCAATGTCGCGATGGCCCGCCGGGTGATCCCGGTTTCGCCGAACACGCTCTACGTCTACCTTCACACCATCGTATTGGGGTTGAAGGGCTTGAGCATCGAGAAGGCGGCCCAGGACATCTTGAACGGCTTGGCCCGGTTGGACGCCGACTTGGAAAGGATCTCCGATTGTTTCCGGAAAGTGGGAGTTCATCTCAACAATGCCCGCGGCGCCTACGAAGACGCCGAGGGGAGGCTCGCCAAGTTCGGCGACAAGATGGAGCGGCTCCATGGGCAGCCTAGCGGCCCCGAGTCGCCGCTTCCGGCCGGACCGGAACAAGACAAGGTTCGGCTTTTGCCGACCAGCAACCAGGGGTAGAGGACAATTATATGGCTCAAGCGGCTCCGACCTACCACATCTTCGCGATCTCCGACGCCACCGGCGAGATGGCGATGAACATCTCTTTCGCCGCGCTTCGCCAATTCAAGATCGAGAACGTCAACATCGTCCGCAAGGCCAAGGTCACCGACCATCCCAAGATGGTCCAGGTGATCGGCGAGGCCAAGAAGAAGCACGCGATCATTCTTTTCACCTTCGTCGGCCAGCATCTGCGCGAGCAATTTTTGGAAGAATGCTCCAAGCAGCAGGTGGTGGCGGTGGACATCATGGGACCGGTGATGGACGTCTTTACGACTTACCTCCATTCCCATCCCAGCGACGAGCCGGGCCTGAAGTACAAGCTGACCAACGAGTATTTCCGGCGCCAGGAAGCCATCGAATTCACGGTGAAGCATGACGACGGCATGGGTCTCGACACCATCGGCCAGGCCGATATCGTCCTGATCGGAATCTCTAGGACTTCCAAGACTCCCCTCAGCGTCTACTTGGCTTTCCGTGGCCACAAGGTCGCCAACATTCCGTTGGTCCGGGAGGTTCCGATTCCGGAAGAGCTCGATCACGTCGACAAGAGCAAGTTGGTTGGACTGACGATCAACGCCGAAAAGCTGGTTCAGCTTCGCGAGAGCCGGCTGATCAAGCTCGGCCGGCCCCTCTCCGAGGAGTACGCCAGCTTCGACCGCATCAACGAAGAGCTGGATTGGGCCCGCCGGATTTTCGACCAGCTCGGCGGAATTCCCAATATCGACGTCACCGCCAAGGCGATCGAAGAGATCGCCACCGAAGTTCTGCTGGCGCTGGGAAAATAATCGAAAATTAAAGCACCGCGTTTAACGGCTTTCCGTCGGGGCTGACTTCGACCTTGTCGCCGAAGCTCAGCGGCACCAAGAGCTTGTTGCCGTCGATGAAGAGGGCGCCTTGACGCATCTTGGTGTAGATGATCAGGCTCTTGCCCTTGGGAAGGATGCCTTGGCGGATCTTGAAGCTTCGGCCGGGCTCGGGGAAGAGCTCGCGCACCGCGTACTGGAGGGCCGGCTTTTCCAAGGACATCGCTTTGCCGCCGGCCGAGCGGATGGCGGCGGTGGAGCCGGTGGGGGCGGCGATCCAGACGCCCGAGCTCTTCTGCTCTTCGCGGCGGCCGCCGGCGACGATCATGTAGCGGGCGGTGCCGGCCGAGCTTTGGTTGGCGAAGAGCACTTCGTTCAACACCGGATGGGGCAGGACCTTGCCTTCGATCTTGACCTTGAGCCGTGGGATTTTTTTCGGCTTCCGCTTCCCCGAAATGAGGTCGATCAATATCGAGAGGAAATTCTCGACCCGGGCTCGGCAAAGCGCTCCGGTGCTGTCGATCGGCGCCGAATTGACCCCCAAAAGCACCTGATTGTCGAGATAGTGGCTCAAGTCGAGGAAGGTTCCGTCGCCGCCGACGGTCACGACCAAGTCGTAGTTCCCGACTCTCTTGAGATTTCCCCGGAATAAGAGATCGGTCTTGACGCCGAGCAGCTCGAGGTTGCGGCGAACGCCTTCCAGCGTCTCCTGGTGCATGGCGTAGACGTCTTTCCATTTGAGCGTCGTGAGGTGCTTTTTCTGGAGCAGGCGGATGTAATGAGGATCCTGCTGCTCCAGAACGTGAAGCTGATAGAGCGGCTTGTTATAGACGATCAAGGCGGTGTCGAGACGCATCGGCCTTAGGGTTTAGGCAGCGCTTGGTTGGGAGGCAATCTTTTTTTTCCGGTGACTTATCCCTCGAGGATGGCGGTTGCGCCGAGGCCGCCGGCTGCGCAGACCGAGACGAGGGTGCGTCCCGACCGGCCGGTTTGGGCCCGATGCTCGGCGAGCTGCTTGGCGGCTCCGGCCAGGATCCGGGCTCCGGTCGCCGCGAAGGGGTGGCCCAGTCCCACCGAGCCGCCGTTGACGTTCATCTTGCTGCGGTCGATCGAGCCGAGCGGGCCCTCGAGGCCGAGCTTGCTACGGCAATAGTCGGCGTTTTCCCAGGCGGCGAGGGTGCAGAGGACTTGGCCGGTGAAGGCTTCATGGATCTCGTAAAAATCGAAATCTTGCAGGCTCAGGCCGTTGCGCTTCAGCAGGCGAGGGACGGCATATACCGGCGCCATCAAAAGCCCCTCGGGGTCGGGGCCGAAGTAGTCGACGGCCGCGGTTTCGGCGTCGACCAGCCAAGCTTGGATCGGATGGCCCCGGTCTTTGGCCCAGGATTCCGAGGCGAGCAGTAGGGTTGCCGCGCCGTCGGTGAGCGGAGTGGAGTTTCCGGCGGTGAGCGTTCCTTTTCCCGAGGTCTTGTCGAAAGACGGCTTCAGGCGGGCCAGCTTCTCCATCGAAGTGTCGGCGCGGAGGTTGTTGTCCCGGTTCAGGCCCAAGTAGGGCACGATGAGATCGGAGTAGAAGCCGCGCTCGTAAGCTCGGGCGGCGTTGCGGTGACTGATCAGCGCCAGCTCGTCTTGGGCCACCCGGCCGATGGCCCATTGCTTGACCATGAGCTCGCAATGCTCGCCCATCGTCAGGCCGGTGCGCCGCTCGGCAATGGTCGGAATCGAGGGCTTCAGCATCGAAGGCCGAATCCGGAGCAGGATCCGCAGTTTTTCGGAGCTGGTATTGGCCCGATTCAGCTTGAGGACTAGCTTGCGCAGTCGCTCGCTGAGCGCCACCGGCACGTCCGAGGCGGTGTCGACTCCGCCGGCGATTCCGGCTTCGATCTGGCCGACCGCGACTTTGTTGCCGACCAGGATCGCCGTTTCGAGCGAAGTCTCGCAGGCCTGTTGGACGTCGTAAGCCGGGGTCTGGGGCGCGAGACCCGAGGAGAGGGCGGCTTCCCGGCTGAGATTGGTGTCGCGGGAATGCTTGAGCACCGCTCCGGCTGCCACTTCGCCGAGCCTTTGGCCGCGAAGGCCGAAACGCTCGACCAGGCCTTGAAGGGCCGCCGTCAGCATGTCGATGTTGCTGGCCTCGATATAGCTGGTGTTGCTGCGGGCGAAGGGGATGCGGACCCCGCCGAGAATCGCGATTCTTTGCAGTGCTTTCATGGCTCACCTGCCCTTAGCGGGAGCGGTAAAGTCCCCGCTTTTGAATATATTGCTCCACCGATTTTGGCAGCAGGCCGTCGAGAGGCAAACCTTTTTTCGCTTGATCGCGAAGCTCGGTCGAGCGGATCGGCGCGAAGGGCGAGCTTGGATCGGGCGGCCGGGGCAGGAAGACGAAGCTAAGGATTTCCTGGAGCTTCGAGCTGTCTTTCCAGCGCGGAAGCTCTTCCTTCAGGTCGGAGCCGCCGACGAAGCTGAACTCGTGGCCCGGATGCTCCGCTCGAAGCTGGCGCGCCAAATCGATGGTGAAGCCGCTCAAGTCCCGCTCGTCGTCGCGGACTCGGGCCCGGGGAGCCAGTTCCGAAAAGGCCAGGCGGCACATGGCGAGGCGATCCTCGAAGGAGCTGGAGGCCGGTTTCAAGGGGTTTTGGGGCGAAGGCAGGATCCAGACTTCGTCGAAATTTTCGGAATTTAAGAGATGGCGGACGACTTGAAGGTGGGCGAGATGGGGCGGATCGAAGGAGCCGCCGAAAAGCGCGACTCGGGTCATGCGCCGGTCTTTCCGCCTTCGCTTTTGGGCAGCAAGGGCAGGACGTTGGAAAGATCGGCCGCGTCTTCCTCAGTCTTCGGCGGCCGCGGCGCTTTATTCAAAAGCTGGCCGAGCAGCTCCAAGGTCGCGGGCAGGGCCTCGGTATCGGGGCCTCGGGAATAGATCTTACGTCCACTCACGCCCATCTCGGCTTGGTGATTCCGCAGGATTCCCATGTCGAGGCAGCGAGCCAAAACATGCTGCACCGAGAAGCGCGAAAGGCTTTCTTGATATTCGATGGTGCCGCGCATCCGGTAGGTCTCGCCGGTTTCCAAAATCTGCTGGACCAGCTTGCGCTCCTCCATTTTTTCCACCGGAATTTGCTCTAAGATGTCGAAGGCCAGCCAATAGGATTCCAACACCGGTAGCAGGACCTGTCCGAGCCACTCCGGCGGAGCCGGGAGAAGGGGCGTGGGATTGGGCGGAAGGAAGAACTCTTTGCCCAGCAGGCGGCGCAGCTCTTCATAACGGCCGGGCGCTTTCATTTGACAGATCTGTTGAAGCGCCGGTCCGGCGTAGGCGTGGATGCCTTGATTCTTGAAGAAGTCGAGATGATCCCGGGTTTCCTCGCGGACGGTCAGGAAGCTGCCCTGCGTGTCTTGGTGCTCTCGAACCAGGCCCTCGGCGGCGAATTGGCTCAAGACCTCTTCCATCGCCGCGTTTCCCGAATGACGAAGCCGCTCCGAAAGGCGGACCCCCCGTTTCTCGGCAAAATCCAGCAGCGAGCGGGCCCGTTCCAGAACCGCCGCGGCGGTGGTGGACTTGCCGTGGGGCAGCAGCAGGGCCGTGGCTACCGGCGCCGAGGGCATCAGGGTGCTGACCTCATTGATCTCGACGCAAATCTTTTCGGCCAAGTCTTGGACCGTATTTTTGACCGCATTGGGTTCGATCGTCGCGCCTTCGGCCGGATGACCGAGCTGGGCCGCGAGTGAGATTGGTTCGGCGAATTGTAGGTAGACTTTGCCATAGCGCCGGCGAAGGAATTTGGGCAGGTGGAAGAGGTCGGTGAATTTCTCGTTCGACTTCTTGGCGCCTTTTTTTTCCTTTAGATAGGAGGCCTGCTCCAAAACCCGCTCATAACCCAGGGCCACCGGCACGAAGTAGACGTCGCTGACTCCGCCCTCGAGGAAACTTTCGACCATCATTTGAAGCAAGCCGGTCTTGGGCGGAAAGAGCTTGCCGGAGCGGGAGCGGGTGCCTTCGATGAAGAATTCCTGAAAATATCCCTCGCGCATCAGCTCCTTGACGTAGCTTTTCAAGGCCAAGGGATAGAGCGAATCGCCGGGCAGGCTGCGGCGGATGAAGTAGCCGCCGGAGCGGCGGAAGACCCCACCCAAGGGCCAGAAGTTGAGATTGATGCCGGCGCAGACATGGGGAAGGCTCAGGTCGTTGCGGTAAAAAATATAACTGAGCAGCAGATAGTCGACGTGGCTCTTGTGGCAGGGCACCAAAACCAGCGGCGAGTCCTTGGCGACCTTCTTCACTTTGGCCAAGCCGGCCTGGTCGACCTCGAGGCCGTCGTAAAGGCTGTTGAAGAGCCAGCTCAGGAAAAAGTCCCAGAGCTCGATGACGGTGAAGTTGATGTCGCTGGCGATCTCCTTGAGATAGCCAAGGGTCTTGCGCTCGGCCTTCTCGAAAGACAGGTGATCCTGAGTGGCGGCGTGCTGGAGCCGGTCCCGGAAACGCGAATCCTCCATGATCCGGTCGAGGAAGCGGCGTCGGCTCTGGAGCTTGGGGCCGGTGACCTGACGGCTCTCCATTTCGAAGACCCGCTGGACCTCGATCGAAACCCCTTCGGCCACCGCCTCGTTGTTTTCCGACCCGTAGCGGCCGGACAAATCCCGCAGGCTGAGCGGTTCGCCCACCTTGGCCACCGCCCGCTTTTGATAGTTGCGGAGGAAAAGGATCATCTTTCTCAAGTAGCCGGGGTTCTCCTTGGCACCGAAGAGGATGTCGGGCAGCGATTTCTTGGCCCGTCCCGGATGCTTGTCATAGATGAAGTGAAGCGGAATGAGCTGGAGGGGCTTGTCGAAGTGGCCCTGAATCTCGATCAGCTGGTGGAACATCTCGCGCTGCGCCTCGTGCTCGGACTCGATCCAGCGAGTGCCTTTGGGAAGATTGAGGCAAAAAAGGATGGGCCGCTTCTCGCGCAGGGCTTGGGCCGGATCGAAGAGGCTGCGGTTGTAGGGCCATTCGCCGGTGCTGAAGAAGCGATCGAGCTTCTGGAAGGTGATGGTTTGAATCTGGTGCCAGGGCATCCAGTGGCCCATCTTCACCATGTTATTGTGGGAAACCAGCGGCAAGCTGCGGCTGAGCAGAAGGTGATTGAAGTAGTTGTATTCGACCTGGCCCCAATTGCGCATCAGGAAGACCAGTGGGCCGCGTTGGCCGGCCTGGGCGATATTTTGGAGCTCAGCCTCGTCGAAGCTGATGGTGTCGAAGCCCCGGCTGAAAAAGAGCCGGTGGAAGGAATTGAATTTGGCCAGCATCCGGGAAGTGTCGAGATTGCGGTCGGGGTCGAGCCGCTTTTCGAAGCTCTCGGGCCACTTTTTCTTAGCCCAGAGGTAGGGGCGGCGGAATAATTTCAGGTTCCAGAGGAAAAAACGGAAGATTTTAGACGAAGAATCGCGCACTTCCCCGAATCTAGCCAAAGAAGGGGGCAATGAAAAGTCTTAAAGATTTTGAGGTGGAGGGAACCTATTTGACCTTGCCCCCGTCCTAGGCAAGGGGAGATTTTACTCCCCGACGCAACTGCCGACCCCGTATCTATCGATAATTTTTGTGGTTCTAGGTCGGTTTTGCGGTTGCTCGGGGGATACCGATCGGTTTAAAATTAAGCGGTTTCGAAGCACTCCCAGATTCCATTCTCGCCCTTGAAGGAGGCATTACTCATGAAATTACGTCATTTATTCGGTGGCCTGATGGCGGCGGCCTGTCTGATCGCCGGCATTTCCAGCGCTGGCGCCACCACCCGAATCGCGGCCCAGGGTCTCGACGAGGTGGTTTGGAAATCCGGGGCGCCCAGCCTCATCATTCAAGGAACCTGCACCTCGGCGACGCCGACGACGGTGAGCTTCCCCAACGATCCCAACCGACGCATGCCGGCGGTGGAATACGTCTTCAAGGATGCCTTGGTGCTGAAGGGCAACGCCGAGTACCAAGCGAGCAACGCGCCCCAAGAAGTTCATTTCAAGATGTACGCCGGCGAAATGAAGGATTTTCCGCGGCCCATCCCCGGCAGCAGCTATACCCTGATTCTTTATGGCAAGTCCGCGATCGGGCTGACCAGCGTGGCCTTCGGCGACCAGGGCTTTTTCCCGGAAGTCCAAGAGGACGGCAATACGGTCGTCGAGACTCGCGGCTTGGTTTTTCGCAATAAGAATGTCGAGCAGAAATTCTTGAGCCGCAATCCGGCCAATTCGAAGTTCCTCATCCGCGGCGCGGGAACCAGCGAGGCCGCTCCTTCGGAGGATAAGGTCACTCCCGCGGTACTCCGGGATGCGATCCAGACGATCTTACAGGGGGACAAGTGATGAAAACGGCAAAATATCTCGCGCAAGCTTGTACGGCGGCCGCGGCTTTGCTTTTGGCGATCCCTTCGTCCTTCGCCGGCGGCGCATTTTCCACGACTCCGGCCGGTGTTCCCGTGCTTTGGGATGTGCCGGTCGTTTGGCGGGTCGAAACCGGCCCGATCAAGGGTTTTACCAGCGATGTTGACAATGGCGGCGGTGGTGGCGGCGGCGGAGGGGGCGGTGGCGGTTGCCAGCTCACCAAAAACCTCGACATAGCCAATGCTCAAGCCGTCGACATCGTCCGCAATGCATTCAATACATGGGATAATGTTCCCAATGCCAGCATCGACATCCAGGAAGGCCCATCGCTGGGCGTCGACGTCAACTTCGACAACGTCGAGAAATACTGGGTCGGCAGCTTCTTCGGCGGTTCGGTGTCTTCCGACGTAACGGCCGACGGCTGCTACGACGCCGATCCCGCTACCGAGTGCCTCAATTCGGTTATTTTCGACAGCACCAGCGTTGCCGAACGCAGCATCACCGACGCGATTCAAGGTCAATGCGCCCGTTTCAGCATTTTGGCCTTTGCGGCGATCCTGCCGCAGGTGGCCAACGATGCCCAAGGGACCATCACCAACTCGGCGCTGAGAAGCTCGCAATTGGTGGTATCCGGCGCCTGCGTGCAACCGGTTATCGCGCCCGATGCCGCATGCGACAACCCCAACACCGCTGAAAATGAAGGTGCTTGCCCGTCCGGCGGCATTAGCTTGGAAGATCTGCAGGGCACCGTGACCCATGAAGTCGGACACTATTTGGGTCTCGACCACACCCTGAGCAACAAGCGAAATTACATTGCTTGCCAAACCGGGAACGGAGCCTGCGATCTGGAGAACATTCCGACGATGATCGGCCTCTTCACTCCGGGCGCCAATTTGGGCACCTTGCACTACGACGACCAAACGATCTTCGCCCGCTATTACCCGGCTGGCGGAGCTAGCACTTGCACCATCAAGGGTATCGTTACCCACACCACCTCGGGTGTCGGCGGCCGGTGCTTGGAGGTCGTGGCTCGACTCAATAATAGCGAGTCGACCTCAGCTTCCTTCGTTTCGGGGGCCGAGGTTCCGCGGATAACCCAGGGCATTGCGGGTGCCTCCGGAACCGGCGGCAAGAATCAGTCGAATTGCACCGCCGGCAACGACACCTGCGCCGCTTATGAAATTCGAGGGCTGCAACCGGGGTCTTACAACCTCGGGGTGCAGAATTTCTCGGATAACGGCGCCGGCAGCGGTTTGCCCAGCTTCGTCCTCGAGCCCTGCACGCCGGCCCTGACCTCGGCTAATTTCCGCTTCGGCGATTTTGGCGACGTCAGCAACACCGGCCAATTCACGGTCAATTGTGTGGCCGGCGGGACGGTGACCCAAAACTTAGTTGGCAATTAGTCCAATGATTTAAAAGCTCAGGGGCTTTCTGTCCGGTGGACAGAAGGCCCCTTTTCTTTTATGGAGGAATCTGCGCAAAATTCCGTGCATGTGCCGGCAACCTTCCGAGGTGAGCGGCGATAAGCTCGAGAAGCCACCTATTTAGCAACCGCCTGAAGAGGATCCTTGGATGAAAATTATCGTCCGGTCGCTGGCCGTCCTTCTTTCCTTTTTCCCCCTCTCTTTCGCCTTCGCCGGCGGAGCCATCAAGACCGATATCAATGGAGTCCCGCTGCGCTGGGAAGGCAACATTGTTTTCAACGCCGACAAGGGCGGCCTGAAGAACAACAACGACGCCTACAATCACGCTGCTACCGTTCAGATTATCAATGAAGCTTTCGGTGCCTGGACCAGCGTCTTGGCGCCGGTCGGCGGCGGCATCTCCTTCAGCGAGGGAGCGAGCATCCCGGCCGATAGCAGCGACGTCGACGGCAGCAACTACCTTCAGTTCTTTGGGGTTGGAAAAGAAGACTGCTACGACAACAATCCCGACACGCCTTGCATCAGTCCCGTCATCTTCGATGCCGACGGCGAGATCATCGACGACTTATTTGGCAGCTGTGCCAAGTTTTCGATTCTCGGCTTCGCCGGTTTCGACGACATCGAGGACGGCAGCGGCGATCCTGCCAAGGCGGTGGTGAAGCGGGGCCAAGCCTTGTTCAGCGGCGCCTGCATCGAGCCGGCCGAAGCCAAGGCTGGCTGCGGCTCTTGCAAGCGTCTGCTCAGCGACCAAGAAGCCCGGACCATCATCACCCATGAGATCGGCCACCTTCTGGGCATGGACCATACCCAGGTCAATCCCGACTCCTTTCTCGATTGCGTGC
>JBIOXX010000187.1:0-2896 GCA_044869875.1 bacterium
AGCCAGAGGCTCTCCGGAGCGTTCAGCGAAAAGCGGTAGAAGGGAATTGTACGGAGCAAGGCCCGGGGTCCGTCAGCCGCTTGGCGGCTGGGCTCGACCTTGGACTCGATGAAAGCCAAGTTTTCGCGTAGCGCCGGATCGCGCGGCGACCACTCCTTGGCGGCCAGAAAATAACGGCGGGCTTGGCCGGCCTGGCCGAGGCGCCAGTAGGCGCTGGCGATGTTGTAATAGATGTCGCCGTTGACGAAGCCGATCTGACTCAGCTCGTTCCAATGGCGGATGGCTTCGGCATATTGGCCGCCTTGGTAGGCGGCCTGAGCTTGGTCGGCAAGCTCCTTCGGCGTAATGGCGAAGGCCGAAGCCGAAAGCAGGAAAGCTAGGATCATCCAGAAAAGTTTTTTCATAAGGCTCTCTTCCCTCCCCTTTGTAAGGGGAGGGTTAGGGAGGGGTAGAGAGTCCGCGACATGCAAAAATTTTGCAGGACGCCAGCTCTCTACCTCCCCCTGCCCCCTCCTTACAAAGGAGGGGGGTAAACCGTCTTATGCCGCTTTCTCGATTTCTCTTAGCAAATCCACGGCCTCGTCCTTTAATTGCTTCTCGCTGGGCCTCGAGCCGGCCATGCCGCCGTAGCGCACAGATCGAGCTGCTCCAGGAAGTAAACCGTGCGCCGGGTGACTTCGACCGGCAACCTTTGGGTACGCAACAGGTCTTCGATTTCGACCGGCGTCAGGGCCTCGCCCTTCACCCCGAAACGATCGCTAAAGTATTCCTTCATCACCCGGGAAACGCCGAAGTAGTCGGCTTCTCCGGTCTTGGCGTTCTTTTGGAGGTTGGCCCGGGCCTTGCGGAAAGCCCGGCTTCGCTTGCGGTCGCCGGCATGGGCCTCGGAGTTGGCCTTGTAGCGTTGGAGGGCCAGAAGCCCGAAGAAGAAGGCCGGGGCGCCGAGCAGCATGGTCCAAGTCACCGCCTTCTCGTAGGAGCGAAGCTGTTGGGTATAAAGGATGGTTCCCGGCGCCTTGATCGGCTGCAGGTCGAAGGCCGGAGCCGCGCCGGAGGTCGCTTTGGCATCGTCGAGGCCGGCGGTGACGAGCTGCTCGCTGGAGGGCGAGCCCAAGATGTGGACGCTGAGCGGGGCGGTGCTGAGCTTTTGGTAGGCTCCCTTCTCGGGATCGAAGTAGCTGAATTCCTGAGCCGGGACTTGGGTCGTGCCCGGCCGTTCCGCCACCAAGTCGTATTCGAAGGTCTTACGGCCGGCAAGGCCCTGGATGCTTCGATCAAGCTTTACTTCCGGTTTTGAGGGATAAACCTTGAAATAATCTAGCTCTTTCAAATCAGGCAATGTGGCTTCGCGGAGATTGCCTTTTCCCGAGATCTCGATTTTCAATTGGGTGGTCTCACCCAGGCCGACCGAATCCTTGCTGAGCGAGCTCGACATGGCGAAGGTTCCGACCAGACCGGTGAAGTCGGCCGGCGGCGCCGGCAAGGCCTTCACTTCAATGTCGATCGACGGCGCGCTGAAGTTCTGAACTTTTTGCTGGGTGGCGAAGGATTGGAAAAAGGGATCGTCGAAGGGATTGCGCTTGATCGCTACCGGCACCACGCCCCGAACCTGGGTTTCGCCGAGATGCAGCGATCCGGGCTTGGTTGGAAAAAGGGCGAAGCGCCATTCGTTAACGGCGTAGCGCCGGCCGCCCAATTGAGTCTCGAATTTCCGTTCCTTGATCAATTCTTCCGAGAAGAAATCCTTGAATTCGGGCAGCGAGAGCTGGGCGTTGGAAACGCTCACCGCGGTATAGAGCCGGAAGGTGTAAAGCACCTGCTGGCCGACGTAGGCCTCCTTGCGGTCGACTTCGGCGGTGACGAAAGTTGTTTCGTATTTCTTGTCGTCGTAGCCCGGGGCCGGACCCGGCATCGCCGGCCCGGGTTGCTGGGGAATCGTCTGCGACGGCATCTGCGGGAAAGGCATCGAAGGGATTGGGTTGGTCTGAGTCTGGTAGCTGGGCTGGCCGCCGGGCGAATGAGCCGGGCCGCTTCCATCCTCGTTGTTGACTCGAACCTTGATCGCGCCGGCCGAGTATTCCCGGCCTTCGATGTGAACCTTGATCGGGCCGATCGAAAATTCGCCAGGCCGGCGCGGCGACAGCAAGTAGAGGAAGGTCTTGCTGACGCTCATCTCGCCGTTGACGATTTCCACCGCGTTGGTCGAGGAGCGTCCAATCACGTCGAAGTTGCCGAGCGGCGGGATGTCGGGCGTGGTCATGGCGCTGCCGCCACGGATCTCGACCGTGAGGGTCAGGGTGTCGCCCATCTCGACCTCGCTCTCGTCGACGAAGGCCTCGATGGTCGGCTCGGCGGCACGGGCGCGGACGCCGGCGCCAAGGGCGGCCAGGGAGATCATCGCGGCGAGGAGAATTTTTCGAAGCATGCTCACCAATCCTGCAAGGGCTGCCGGGACCTGCCGACGGCGCCTTTGATCTGCTCTTCCCGGATCTTCTTGCTGTGGTCCTCGATCATGTCAAGCCATCGGTCGGCTTCTTTTTCGTCGGGGCTTTCGGCGGCTTTGGCTTTGCCTTGGCGCTCTTTACCGCCCTGGGGGGTCTCGCCGGCGGCTTCGAGCTGGCCTTCCATATTGGGCTTCCTTTCAGGTTGGCCTTCGCCCTCTTGACCCTGCTCGGAGCCGCTGGAGCCCTGAGCTTGGTCTTTACCCTGCTCCGGCTTCTTTCCTTCCTTCTGGTTGGAATCCTGACCGGAGCCGGCTTGGTCCTGCTGGCCGGGTTTTTCGCCGGCTTTTTGTTGATCTTGGGGGTTCTGCTGCGAGCCTTGCTGGCCTTCTTGAGGTTTTTCTTGGCCGGATTTTTGTTGGTCGCCCTGTTGACCCTGGGAAGCCTGCTGCTCT
>JBIOXX010000188.1:0-2574 GCA_044869875.1 bacterium
TGCCCAAGGTGGATCATCTGCCTTGGGCAGTCGCAGATCCTTCGCTTCGCTCAGGATGACATTAAGCGGGAGTCGATTCCGGCGGAGTCGGTTCGGTCGGAGCTTCCGGGGGAATCGCCACGGCCGCCGCGATGCCGCGGGTGTCCTTGGCGAAGATCCGGGCCTTCTTGCCGGAGAGATGACGCAGGTAATAAAGCTTGGCCCGGCGGACCTTGCCGACGGAGCCGAGCTCGACCCGATCGATGAAAGGGGCATGCATCGGAAAGATTCTCTCGACGCCGATGCCGTAGCTAACCTTGCGGACGGTGAAGCTGGCGCGAAGCCCGCCCCGATGCTGGGCGATGACCACGCCCTCGAAGAGCTGGATCCGCTCTTTGTCGCCTTCCTTGATCTTACAATAGACCCGGACGGTGTCGCCGGTCTTGAATGCGGGAATGTCGGTGCGAAGCTGGGACTTTTCGAAATCGAGGAGTGAATGCATAAAACTACCTTTCCATCAATCGATCGAGGGTGATGGCCACGGCGGCCCGCACCGGCAAATGATTATAAGACCCGTCTTCCTGGGACCCGATTGGCTCCAGCAGCGCCTGAGTCTTTTCGAGCAATTCCTCGGTCATCCCCCAGCCGGTTCCGAATAGCAAAAGATGAGGATCTTCGCTTTCTTGGAGCTGATTCTGAAAGTCCCGATAGCTAATCCGCTTCGGGCCCCGTTTGGCCGAGGTGCCCACGAGGCGCGGTGGATTAGCAGTTTCATTTTTTATTGTCAAACAGGCATCCTCGAGGCTGGGGACCAGGAAAACAAGCTCGAAAGCCTCCTTGCGAGTGACGTTCATCTCGGCCCCCACCCCCACCAGCCAATGGTCCATGATCCGCTGGGCCAGCTTGCGCTGGCTCTCGACCGGGCAAACGATAAAATACTTAGTAATTCCATAGGTTTTACAGGTTCGAGCGATGTCATGGATGTCGAATGGGGTGATCGAGGTGCAAACCACGTCATGGGCCTGGTTGTAGACCGGATGGTGAATTAGGGCGAGGTAGAGGGGGGCCTTGGGTTTCATCGGGAAGCCTTCAAGCTTTCTAGGAAGCGCCGATCTTCCTCCGAAAGGTTGATTTTATTCAAGAGGTCGGGTCGTTTTTCCAGGGTACGGCGGAGGGCCTCGTGGCGGCGCCAGATTTCAATTTCACCATGGTTGCCCTTGAGCAAAATCTCCGGAACCTTCCGGCCCTGGAATTCCGGCGGCCGGGTGTAATGGGGGTATTCAAGCAGGCCGTCGGCGAAGCTCTCCTTGAGGATCGAGGCCTCCTTGCCGACGACTCCCGGTTGCAGCCGAGTGACAGCTTCGGCCACCGCGAGGGCCGGAAGCTCGCCGCCGCAAAGGACGAAGTCGCCGAGCGAAACCTCCTCGTCGATCCAACCTTCGAGAATCCGTTCGTCGACGCCTTCGTAGCGGCCGCAAACCAGGAGCAGCTCGTCGTAGCCCGACAATTCGCGGACCAAGGCCTGGTCGAGGACTCTCCCTTGAGGGCTGAGGTAGATCACCCGTCCTTTTTTATAATCTTTGCGGATCGCTTCGATGGCGGCCGCCAGTGGCTCGGGCTTCATCACCATGCCTTCGCCGCCGCCGTAGAGGACGTCGTCGACCCGGCGATGTTTGTCGCTGGCCCAGTCCCGAAGTTGATGAAGGCGGAACTCGACCAAGCCCTTCTCGGCGGCCTTGCCTAGAAGCGAGGCTTGAAGGAAGGGCCGCAAAGCCTCGGGAAATAAGGTCAAGATGTCGAAACGTTCGGTCATAGTTTTCCCCCTCCTTTGTAAGGAGGGGGTTAGGGGGAGGTAGAGCGTTGGCAAAAAATGCAAACGCTGGCTCCCTTGCCAGCTCTCTACCCCACCCTACCCTCCCCTTACAAAGGGGAGGGCAAAGAATTACAACAAATCCTCGGCTAATTCGGTCAGCCGTAAAATCTTTTCCGTCAGCAAGGTCGCTGCCACGAATTCCGAATGATACGGAATCAAGGCCTCGTCGCCCTCCTCCCGCGCCACCCGCATCACGTCGTTTTCGCCGACCTGGAGGAAACCGACCACTTCGCCAACCTTCACATCCGCGGTATTTCGGACCTCCATCCCTTCCAAGTCGCTCAAGTAGATCTCGCCTTCTTCCGGCGGCGGCAGCAGATCGCGGGGCAGGCCGAAAACCTTGCCGCGCAGCTCTTTCGCCTGCTCCGGATTCTCATAGCCCTTCAGCTTGAAAAGCCAATAGCGTCCGTGACGCTTAGCCTGCTCCAGAGAACGGCTCTCGTGAGGCGTTTCTTCAAAATGAATTGCCGGCAAGTCGGAGTAGAGCCGGCTCTCGGAATTGAAGGAAAGGACGCGGACCTGCCCCTTGATGCCCCACTCCTGCAAAATTTTTCCAAGGGGAACGAAACGCGAAACTGGCGGTGACTTAGGAGGCAACGCTGGTTTGAGCGGCCGGCGCGGCGACCTGATTTTTCTTGAGGAGTTGGCCGACGGTCTGGGAGGGCTGGGCGCCCTTGCTGATCCAGTGTTGGATGCGGTCGTTCTTCAGGACCACGGCGTTG